>CAJAYZ010000581.1 GCA_903949225.1 uncultured Planctomycetaceae bacterium | reverse complement strand
GGCACCGGCGACGCCGTCGCGGCCGCGGCTGCCGGGATCGAGGCACGGCTCTCGGACGACCGTCGCCGTCCGGTGGTGATCGTCTGCGGCGATTCGCCGATGCTCCGCCCCGAGAGCGTGCGCGGACTGCTCGCCCGACTCGCCGAATCCGACGCCTCGTGCCTGGTCGGCACGGCGGTGACCGACGACCCGCAGGGGCTGGGGCGGATCGTCCGCGACCAGGCCGGGCACTTCCTGCGGATCGTCGAACAGAAGGACGCATCCCCAGAGGAACGGGCGATCCGCGAGGTGAACATGAGCACCTACGTGTTTGCCGCCGAAGACCTCCTCGTGGCCCTTTCCCGACTCGACAACACGAACGCTTCCGGCGAGTACTACCTCACCGATTGCCCCGGGATCCTCCTCGACGACGGTCGCCCCGTCGACGCGCTTGCCTGCCTCGATCCGAGCGAGACCCTCTCGGTCAACACGCCCGAGCAACTCGCCGAGGTGGCCGAAGCCCTGCGGCGACGCGGCGGCGACGCCGCAGCTTGACCATGCCCCCCCGCGGCCAGACGATGCCGGCCGGCCGATGCCCTCCCTTCCCCAGGCTCCGACCACGATGAATGACCTCAAGATCTTCAGCGGACCGGCCAACATCCCGCTGACGCAGGACATCTGCCGCTACCTCAACCTCCCCATGGGAAAGATCTCCATGGGGCGGTTCCCCGATGGCGAGATCTCCTGCAAGATCGACGAGGACGTCCGTGGCCGGGACGTGTTCATCGTTCAGCCGACCTGCCCTCCGGTGAACGATCACCTCATGGAGCTGCTGGTCATGATCGACAGCTTCAAGCGGGCCAGTGCCTTCAGGCTGACGGCGGTCATCCCCTACTTCGGCTATGCCCGCCAGGACCGCAAGGACTCGGGCCGGGTGCCGATCACCGCCAAACTCGTGGCCAACCTGATCACCCGCGCCGGCGCCGACCGCGTGCTGGCGATGGATCTCCACGCCCCTCAGATCCAGGGATTCTTCGATTGCCCGGTCGACCACCTCTACGCGGCCCCCGTCCTCAGCAACCATGTGCTTTCGATGGGGCTGCCGAAGGAGGACATCGTCGTCGTCAGCGCAGATGAGGGGAGCATCAAGCGAGCCAGCGGCCATGCTTCGCGGCTGGGGGCCCCTCTGGCGATCGTCGACAAACGGCGACTCAGCGCCGACACCACCAGGAGCACGAACATCATCGGCGCCAGCGTCGAGGGGAAGATCGCCCTGATGTTCGACGACATGATCAGCACAGCGGGATCGATCTGCTCAGCCGCAGAGGCGGTGCAGAGGCACGGGGCGGGGGCCATTTACGCCGCCGCCACCCACGGCCTGCTCGTCGGCCCGGCGATCGAACGCCTCCGGGCCGCCCCGTTTGCGGGGATCATTATCACCGACTCGATCCCCCTTTCAGCGGGAACACAGCTCCCTTCGAACACGGTCCTGTCGGTGGCCAGCCTGCTTGGCCAGGCCATCAAGCGGATCCATCGCAACGAATCCGTCAGCATGATGTTCCAGTGAGCCCTCCGAAAAAGGCGATGACCGCAGGCCGCGCTGGTTGAAAAGCGATTCGACGACCGATTCCACCGGTCGTTCGCAGGGTTTTGAGGGGAAACAGCCGCATTTCACGGTTCGGCGTGCGGATTCCAGCCTAGATGTCAGAATGAGTGGCTTGCCGAAAGGAGCTGATATGAGCGATTCTCTTGAAGTCGTTGCCCGCGCCACCACAGGTACCCGCGAGTCCCGCCGACTCCGTCGCCAGGGGTTCGTCCCCGCCATTTTGTACGGGCACGGGGAAAAGTGTGTCGATCTCGCTGCCCGACGGGAGGCCCTCGAAGCGGTCATCCGCCACGGTGGCCGGATCGTTGAACTCAAAGGCGCTGTGAAGACCAGCGCCTTGGTGCGCGACCTCCAGTGGGATACGTACGGAGTCCATCCGCTCCACATTGACTTTGTTCGCGTCGACAAGTCCGAACGCATCAAGGTCCGCGTGCCTCTCGATCTCCGCGGCGAGGCCCCCGGGCATCGCGCCGGCGGCACGGTCAACATGGTGCTCCACGAGATCGAAATCGAGTGCACTCCCGACACGATCCCTGAGAAGATTCACGTCCACGTCGGCAAACTCGACGTCGGCGGCATGATCAAGGTCCACGATATCGAACTCCCTGCCGGAGCGAAGGCTGTGACCGACGGCGAAGAGACCGCCGTCAGTTGCACCGTCACGATTCACAAGACCGACGACGCCGCTCCGGCTGGAGCCGCCGAGCCGGAGATCATTGGCCGCAAGGCCGGCGAGGAGGGGGAAGGCGCTGCCGGAGAAGGCTGATGTGTCCGGAGGTTGCGACAGCGGTTTTTGCGGTTGGCGGCGGCCCCTGGCTCCTGTCCTTTGATGCCGCAAGTCGCACGCTCAAGGCCGTTGAGCGGGTTCGTCACCCGAGTGGCAATGGAGCCCTCGGTCGCGGCTCGCCCGGGTCGGGGAGACTCCCCGACAGGCTGGTTTTTGGTGCCGCCCTCGGGGTGCAGCCATGAAACTGGTCGCCGGTTTGGGAAACCCGGGTCGGGCCTACGACGGAACGCGTCACAACATCGGGTTTGATGTTCTCGAGGTCCTTGCCAAACGGGCGGGGGGCCCGGGCCGTCGAGCACGGTTTCAGGGGGAGTTCTCGCAGACAACGATCCGTGGTTGTCCGGTGCTCCTCCTCTGGCCGCTAACCTGGATGAACCTCAGCGGTGCCAGTGTCCTCGCGGCAAAAGACTTTTACAAAATAGACAACGCCGACATTCTGGTGCTCTGCGACGACTTCCAACTCCCCACCGACACGATTCGTCTTCGGGGAAGTGGCTCTAGTGGCGGCCAGAAAGGGCTTTCCGACATCCTCGCCAGACTCGGCTCCAATGCGGTGCCAAGATTGAGGATCGGGGTTGGGCCGCTGCCAGCAGGCTGGACGTCGGCCGACTTCGTGCTCGGTAAGTTCACCAAGTCGGAGCGAGCGGAGGTTGCAGCACTCGTGGATCGGGCTGCAGACGCCGTGGAGGAATGGGTCGGAGCGGGGATCGAATCAGCGATGAACAGGTTCAACTGACCCCCTGACGGTGGTGTTTCCTGCCCGGATTTGTCAGCGCCCCTTCCTTCACTCTACAACTCAGTCAAACTTTCAGCTTCTTTTCAACGCCCCATTGGGGCTTTCCACCGACTTTCCAACGGCAGATTCAAGACACTCACGACAACCAGGCCCGGCTCCGCCGGACCCCAGCAGAGGAGCGACGAGCGACATGGTGGTGTACGAAGGGATGTTCATCCTCGATCCGACGAAGTACTCCCGCGACCCGGCGGCGATCACGCAGCAGGTTGCCGATCTGATCACTCAGCACGGTGGCACGATTCTGGCGGCCCGGTTGTGGGACGAGCGGAAGCTTGCCTACCCGATCAACGGCCACAAGAAGGGGGTCTACTGGCTCACCTACTTCAAGATGCCAGGGTCGGGCGTGACGCCCTTGGAGCGGCAGTGCGAAATCAATGACGACATCATCCGCAAACTGATCCTCAAAGTGGATGCGCGGATCGCCGACGCCCTTGTCCAGCACGCTCTGGCAGGCAACGAGACGGCGGCCACGAAGCGCCCGGTGGGCCCAACCCCCGGACCTTCCGCACCGCCGGTTGCCGCGGAGTGAACCCTCGGAATCATCCTGCGCTGCCCGGCACCGGTTGGCCCCACGGCCCTCACCGAGCGCTGGGCCGCAGCGGGGGCTGGTTTCCTCTGCCGGCTGGGGTGATTGCACCTCAGCGTGCGACTGAGTAGCATGGTGAACAAAGGTTCACGCACCATCACCAACCTCTTCAGTCCAAGGAGCGATCCATGGCCAGCTTCAACAAGGTGATTCTTCTCGGGAACGTCACCCGCGACCCGGAACTCCGCTATGTCTCCAACGGCACCCCCGTCACGGAGATCGGTCTCGCGGTCAACAACCGGCGCAAGGGCCCCAACGGCGAATGGGTCGACGAAACGACCTTTGTCGATGTGACGTTCTGGAGCCGGGATGCCGAAATCGCCGGGGAATACGTCACGAAGGGCTCCCCCCTCATGGTCGAGGGGCGACTCAAACTCGATACCTGGGAAAAGGACGGCAAGAAAAACTCCAAGCTCCGTGTCGTCGGCGAGAAACTCGTTCTCCTCGGCAATCGCCAGGGGGGGCCCGAAGGGGGCCGAGGGGGCCCGGACGGGGCTCCGCGGCCGAAGCGGGCCAGCGTTGGCCAGTCGGCGCCGACATCGGCAGACGGCCCAGACTATCCTCACGGTGAGCCTCACGGTGAGTATGATGGCCCCTCCCGCGACGGCGGTGGCCGGGGTCCAGACACGGTCTCCCACGGGGGATCCGATGACGACATTCCGTTCTGAACCTATTTTTGGCACACTCTGATCGACCGATCTTGGTCACCGACTCACCGCGAGACCGGCGATTCTTTGATCCCCGACGACCCTTTCCGCTCCGAACGGATCCACTCTCCGCGAACCCTTTCTCCCCGAGCCTCAGTTTCAAGAGACGAATCATGTCACAGTCCTCCACCGTCACCTCCCGCTCTCGGTCCGTGAATGCGACCGGCTCCCATACCGGTCAACTGCCGAAGGGGCAACGTGGTGGTATCGAACTTCTCCTTGTGCACAACGTCGAACATCTCGGCAAGCAGGGGGAAGTCGTCGAGGTGAAGCGTGGTTACGCCTTCAACTACCTGCTGCCGCAGGGTCTGGCGACGGTGGCCACCGAACACCACAAGCGGATGGTGGCCAAGCACAAGGCGAAGCTCGAGGAGATCGCCCGTGAGCGTCTCGCCGGACTCCGATCGCTCCTTGAGGAACTCGTTCGCACGAGTGTCACGATCGAGGCCAACGCCAACGACGAAGGCCACCTCTACGGCTCCGTCACCTCCGTCGAGATCGCCCGGGCCCTCAAGCAGCAGGATCTCGTCGTCTCCAGCGACAACATCATCCTGCAGGGGCCGCTCAAGGAAGTGGGCCTCTACACCGTTCGCGTGCGACTCGCGGCGGAGGTCGAAGGAGATCTCAAGGTGTGGGTGGTGCCGACCAGCGGCGACGCGGCAGCAAAGTAACAACTTCTTTCCCTGCGGCCAGGACACGGTTGTCCTTCCTGGTCGCAGTGGTTGAACGAACCGATGGGCAGGGCTGCAGCATTGCGGCCCTGCCCATGTTCGTGTGTATCGGCTCTTCATTGCGGCTCCCGTGCAGCAGTGCGGAGTGGATGGCATGGCCGTGACGGCCCGTCGGTGCGTCGTGCGGCCCGGGGCAACAGACGGAACGAAACGGGGCGGGAGGCTCGATCAAGTGGCATCACGACGCAGTGGCGACGGGGGCAACGGCGAGGGGCGCGACCGCCAGCGCGATGGAGGGCGGCGTCGCACTCGCGACAATGGCGACGGGGCAGGCGCGGCGCCCGACCTCCGCGAGCGCCCCGTCGATCTCGCCGCAGAGCGCGGCGTGCTCGGCAGCATTTTTCTCAAGCCTGACGCCTGCGACGACGTCGCGCTCGTGCTCCGCCCGGAGGACTTCGCCGACGAAGCCCACCAAATCCTCTTCCGCCACCTCCTCGAGCTCCACGACGGCGGCAAGCGGATCGACACCACGATCGTTCTCGACCGGCTCCGATCGAAGGGAGACCTCGAACGGATCGGAGGTGTGGCCGCCATCGGTGAGATCGTGCAGTCGGTGCCTCACGCTGCCCATGCGACGCACTACGCGCAGATCGTCCGCGACAAGTCGCTGCTCCGCTCGCTGATTGACGCCGGCACCGACATCCTTCGCGACGCTTACGATTCGACCGACGAGCCGAAGGAGCTCCTCTCCCGGGCGGAATCGAAGATCTTCACGATTCTCGAAAACCGTAGCTCCGCCGATGCCACCCCGATCAACGAGGTGCTCGGCAAGGTGCTCGAGCGGATGGACGCCCGGATGAAGCACGAGCAGACGCTCGGCGGCGTGGAGACCGGATTCACGGAACTCGACGCCCTCTGCGGCGGGCTCCACAACTCCGAGCTCGTGATCCTGGCGGCCCGGCCGAGTATGGGCAAGACGGCGTTGGCGATGAACATCTCCGAACACGTGGCGATCACGAACCGCCATCCGGTGCTGTTCGTGAGCCTCGAAATGGCAGCCATGGAGCTGGCCGACCGTCTCCTCTGCTCGGTCGCAGGCGTCAACGGCCATCGGCTCCGCAATGGAACGATCTCCAAGGAGGACCGCCGCAGGCTCGTGGAGAAGTCGGCGGAAATCAGTGTCGCTCCGCTCCTCATCGACGACACCCCGGGGCGAACGCTCACCGAGATCGCCGCCGTCGCCCGCCGACAGAAGCGGCGTGGCGGGCTATCGCTGATCGTCATCGACTACCTTCAGCTCATCGAACCGGACAACCCTCGCGATCCCCGTCAGGAGCAGGTGGCAAGGATCGCGAGGCGGTTGAAGATGATGTCCCGCGAGCTCGACATTCCGGTGCTCTGCCTCGCTCAGCTCAACCGGCAGGCGGAAGCGTCGCGGGACAATCGACCGCGGCTCAACCATCTCCGCGAATCGGGGGCCATCGAGCAGGACGCCGACCTCGTGATGTTCGTTCATCGCGAGGAGTATTACGCGACCAACGACGAGGACCGCGAGCGGGTGAAGGGGACGGCGGAGATCATCATCGCCAAGCAGCGAAACGGCCCGATCGGCGACGCCAAGCTCCTCTGGCAGCACGATTTCACTCGATTCGTGAACCTCGAACACCGCCAGTACGACGAGTTCGAGCAGTTCTCGAGTTTCTGACTGCCGCGCCCGGCTGGCTGTCCCGTCGCACGGAGGCGACGGCTGGAAGGTTTGCCGAGCGTGTTGGCCGCCGCATCCTCCGGCGGGACAGGGCGATCAGATCTCGAGTCAACGCCCTCGGGCCGCGCTGCGATCGGTGCCGGGGCGGACATCGAGTTCCAGGCCGTCGTCCTCACCCCGCTCCAGCCGCTCCCAGGCGATCCCCCCCATGGCGGCGTTGTCGGTACACAACTCCCGCGGCGGGATGAGCACATCCACGCGTCGCTTGCGGCCGAGTCGCTCCAGGGCCTCGCGCAGCGCCGTGTTCGCGGTCACTCCCCCTCCAACCGCGAGCACGCGGCACTTCGTCCGGGCGAGGGCCAGATCGACCTTGGCGAGGATCGTCTCAACCACGGCCTGCTGGAACGACGCCGCGAGATCGGCGAGGGCGCGTCCGGTGGGAGCGGGCGTGTCGTCGGGAGCGCCCGGAGGCCTGACCCGGTAGCGGAGGGCGGTTTTGAGGCCGCTGAAGCTGACGTCCATCCGATCCCGATCGTTGGCGAGCGGCCGCGGAAAACGGTGCGCGGCGGGATTCCCACCGACTGCGGCCCGCTCCATCGAAGGGCCACCGGGATAGCCGAGGCCGAGGAGGGCCGCCGCCTTGTCGAAGGCCTCGCCGGCGGCGTCGTCGATCGTCCCCCCCAGCCTGTCGAGCTCGAGTGGCGAATGGAGATGGAACAGCGACGTGTGCCCACCGCTGGCGACGAGCCCGACACACGGGTAGGTCATCCGCTCCCCGTGAGCCAGGCGACACGCATAGAGATGGGCAGCGATGTGATCGTAGCCAACGAGGGGACAGCGGAGCACGGCGGCAATCCCCTTGGCGGCCGACAGGCCGACCAGGAGCGAGCCGACCAACCCCGGCCGGACGGCGACGGCGACGGCTTCCAAGTGATCCTTGGCGACACCGGACCGGGCCAGCGCCTCATCGATCACCGGCACGATCCGTTCGACATGGGCCCGCGAGGCGAGTTCCGGGACGACCCCCCGCCACCGCGCATGGAGTTCGTCCTGACTGGCGACCACACTCGAGAGCACCCGACGCGACCGATCAATCACGGCAGCCGCGGTCTCGTCGCAGGTCGTCTCGATCGCCAGGAGGGGCACGGAAGGAAAGCTCCAGGATGTCGGGGCGGGCCACTGACGGGGAGTCGCCCGTGGACCCGCCGTCCCGGCTCGGGTCACTTGTCGGCCCGATCGACGTCAGTAGTCGTACCACATCCCGATGCCGGCCCGATTCTGGTTCTTGTAGACGAACTCGTACTGCGGATCGGCGCCATAGAGATACTCGAAGCCGATCCGGTAGAGCTTTTCGCTGCGGCGTCCACGCCACGCCCAGCCGGTCTGAACGCAGACATTCCCCCCCCAATCGAGCTCCTGGCGGGAGAATCCGTTGACGGCGAGGAACGGAGCTCCCTGCCTTCCTGTGGGGCGAGCCTGGATCAGTTCGACGCCCCCCTGGAACTCCCCCGGCTCGGCCCCTCCGGCGGTGAAGAACGCCCACCCAGCTTCGCCGTAGACCCTCATCCAGTCGTAAAGGTAGTAGGAATTGCCCCACACGATGCAGTCGCGGACGTAATTGATCCGCGGGAATGTCGGGTGCTTGAGCATGAACTCGTCACCGAGGTGGGCACTGTTGTGGTAGTAGGCGAGCTTCGTCTGCCACCGCCCCACGCCGTAGACGACGGGGATTCCGAAGCGGTAGTCCGCCGACCGCAGGTCGCGGTCGTCCTGCGGATCGAGTCGCACGAACGCGGCACCTTCGATCTGCACCTCGAAGCCCTGCGGATGGAGAACCGGATCGGAGCCATACCGGACGATCGAGGCTCTCCCGCCGAGCGTCGAATCCCACAACCAGCCCTCCTGTCCGGTGGTGGCATAGGGAGGAGGTGTCGTGTCGTCGTACCAGACGGTGCCGAAGCGGGATTCCTTCGGGCCAGCGAGGTAGCTGGTGTAGATGAGGTTGTTGGGCATGATTTGCCACGACCACGGCCGCGGCGCCCAGAGATCGTCAAAGCCCTCGGGGAACGCGGCACCCGGCGTCAGGTAGCCGTCCTCTGAGGCCGAGGGAAGGGCCTCGTAGGGCATGTCGAGGACCACCGGCCCGGCGCCCCCCACCGGAGGCAGCGGATCGATCCCAGGGAGTCCCGGAGGGGGCGACCTGGAAAGCGAATCGGGCATCGCCCCAGAAAGACCGGAATCGAGGCCGAGCCCCGGCGAGGGCTGCGGTGACGGCTCCGGCGCCAGCGTGGTGCCGACGGGTGAAGGCAACCGGAGGGGCGTTTCAGGGGACTGGGCGTTCGCTCCCGCCATCCCGACCACCAGCGCGCAAGCCGGGATGAGCAGGATCGCCAGGGCGATCCTGCGGGCACGCAGGGAGAGGTGGCGGGAACGCTTCATGGAATCAAGAGTGACCACGACGGCCACGGCCTTGCCGATCGCCTGGCGAGATCCTGGCGGACAGGCTCGACCCGCCAGTCGACTGTAGGGATCACGCCGAGTTCGACTCCAGAGAGATCGGCATCAAACGACCGCAACACGACCCGGAAAACGCCCTCCGATCGGCAATCCGTCCCCCTCTCCCCTCCCCCGCACGACCGCGGAAAACAGGGTAGGATGGAGACCTCCCGAACCTCGCTCGTTCCCTCATTTCCTCGCGACTTCCCTGGCTCCATTCCCTGCCGGGGCTGCCTGTCCCTCCTCCGCTGACACAAAGCCCATGGCCACATCGCCCGACCCCGCCGGACCTCGCTTTGAATCGCCGCTGCCTCCCCATTCCCCCGGGGCGCCCGGGGTCAGCGAGGGGGTCGCCACGGCGCTCGGGCGGATCCCGAGCGGGCTGTTCGTGATCAGTTGGCGGGACGACGGGGCCGATCGGACGATGCTCGCCAGTTGGGTGATGCAGGCCGGGTTCGCCCCTCCATCGGTCTCCGTGGCGGTGGCACCGACCCGTGATCTCCTCGCCGCGATCGACCGCGGTCTTCCGTTCGTGGTCAACGTGCTCGGCGAATCGCAACGCGGCCTCCTGTCGCGGTTTGGGAAGCCGTCGAATCCGGGGGAAAACCCCTTCGCCGGCCTCGACACCCTCCGCACTCCCGGCGGCACCGCGGCCCTCGCTGCAGCGTCGGGCTGGATCGAGTGCCGGGGGACGACCCGGGCGACTGCCGGGGACCCTGTGGTCGTCGTGGCCGAGGTGGTGGGGGGGGATTCCGGATCGGCCGGAGCACCTCTCGTGCATGTGAGGAAAAATGGGTTACGTTACTGAGCCGGCGGGGAATCCCCGCGAGGGGATCGGTGACTTGGGGCGGGGTGGGCCCGGATCAGGGGCATCGAATTCCCCGCCGAGGTCGATCTCGAACCTCACTCAACACACTTCGTTTCTCAAGCTTCGTCTCTTCAGGGTTGAAACCATGTTCACGCGACGGCAGATGACCCTTTCGGTGGCGTGCCTCATCGGCTTGGCGGTCGGGTGTTCCCCCGCGGCGAAGAAGGACAGCCCGGACGCGACCGGGAAGGCCGCCGCCGCTGGCCCGACGAAGCGGCTGATCTTCCTCACCAACGGTGACGATCCGTTCTGGGATGCCTGCAACGCCGGCCTCCAGGAAGGGGCGAAACTGTTCGGCATCGAGTCGAAAGGCCTTGTCGCCGTCATGGAGAAGAACAACGGCACCGCCCAGGGGCAGATCGAGAAGCTCCGCCAGTTCGCCAGCCAGTCCGATATCGCCGGCGTGGCGATCTCCGTCATCCAGGCTGACAACGCCGCCATCATCGAGGAGATGAAGAAACTCGCGGACAAAGGAGTCAAGGTGATCACCGTCGACAGCGACGTTGACCGGGCTCGCTTCCGGGACGCCCGCCCCTACTACATCGGCACCGACAACATCGTCGGAGGCCGCCTCCTCGGGGCCGCCGCCGGGAAG
Organism: uncultured Planctomycetaceae bacterium; assembly: GCA_903949225.1. Lineage (GTDB taxonomy): Bacteria > Planctomycetota > Planctomycetia > Pirellulales > UBA1268 > QWOP01. Next base: position 780 of record CAJAYZ010000581.1, on the reverse strand, counting down.
ATCCTCGCCGCCCGCAATGTGACTTCCGGGGGGTACGTCCAGTTCGCCGGCTTCACCGACGTCGACAACGCCCGGGCCCGGATGGACGGCTTCAAGGAAGCGGTCGGCAGCGCCTACACCGAACTCGACCGCATGCCCGACGGGATGGAGGGGGCGAAGGCCCGCGACAACGTCCGCACGGCGCTGGTCAACCACCGCGACCTCGTGGCTCTGGTGGGAATCTGGGCCTACGACGCCCCGGCGATCGCCGAGGTGGTCAAGGAGCGGGATGTCCGCGCCACGACGACGGTCGTCACCTTCGATGCCCAGGCGATAGCGCTCGAGCACATGGGGAACGGCCTCATCGACGCGATGGTCGTCCAGAATCCTTTCGAGATGGGCTCGCAGACCATCCGTCTCCTCGTCGCCATGCTCGGCGACGATCAGGCCGTCATCAAGGACATGTTCCCGAATCTCGGCACCGAGAACGGTGACATCTACACCACCGGCCTGCGGCTGATCGTTCCGGACGAGGGCTCGCCGATCAAGCCCGACTCGCTGCCGGCCGACATCCCGCACGAGTTCAAAACGCTGACCGAGTTCCGGGAGTGGCTCAGCCGCTACGGTCTGTCGAGTTCCTGAAAAAACGCCCGCGGACTTCTTCCCAGCCCCTGTCCGGCCGGGACCGCTCCCACATCGACCTGCCATCCGTTCCGGCTCCTCGAGTCGGGCTGCTGGTCTGACTCCCCCGCTCGCATGACGCCGCCGAACGACGCCAACTCCCGCCGCTCGTCCGAGAGT
>CAJAYZ010000580.1 GCA_903949225.1 uncultured Planctomycetaceae bacterium | reverse complement strand
GGCCAGCTCGATCTCGAGCTGACCGAGCTCACGCTCGAGCTCCTCCGCCTTGGCGTTCGCCTTCGGCACGGCGTTGAGCCCCATCTGGCCGACGCGGCCCCCGACCACCATCACGAGGATGATGAGGATTCCGACGATGTTCGTCACGACGTCGAGGAACGAGTCCTGGCCAGCGGACGAGAGTTCTTCCGGCTTGGGGCGGGCCATGACGGGTCTCGCAACGGACGGGGGTTTTGGAACGCGGACGGAATGAACGCGGCCCGGCGATTACTTGAGGGGCAAGTTGTACGACGCGCGCTGGATCGGCGGGAGCGGCTCGACCCGCTCTTCCTTGGCGTCGCGCGGGCGGACATCGATGCCGCTGTCGGCGAGGAGCCGTTCGAGATCGTCACGGCGCGACTGGCCGTCGCTGGTTGCCGAGAGGACGAGCTCCGGTCGCCAGTACATCCGGTCGCCGGCGAGCCCCCAGCCCTTCACCTTCGTGTGGAGCGCACCGACGAACGGATCGATCGCCGAGGCAGTGTCACCATCGATCGGGACGCGCGTCTGGATCCGCCGGCCGGCGTCGTCGAGAATCCGAAACTCGTTGAGCCCACACTCGACGCGGATCGGCCGGGTCAGGGGCACAGGACGGTCGTTGGTGGCCAGACTCGCCCAGTTGGCTCCGCGGCTGTTGGCCAACGAGCCACTGCCGCCACCGCCGCCACCGCCGCCACCGGCTCCGCCGCCGCCGACGCTGAGCATGCCGGGCATCGAGACATCGCCACCGGCCCCACCACTGGCCCCACTCGCTGAGCCACCGAGGCCAACGTTGCCCGATCCGGCCCCGCCCGCCGTCGCGCCGCTTGCCGCACCACTGGCCGCTCCACCAGCGGCGCCTCCGGCAGTTCCTCCGGCAAACGTCGAGCCCGCGGCACCATACCTGCCGCCGCCAGCGCCACCATCTTCAGCACCGGGCTCTCCCGTGCCCGCGCCGCCCGTCTGACCAGGCTGGCCGGCAAGCCCCGCCTTCCCGAAGGCGCCGCCGGCTGTGCCTGGCGTCCCTTCTGGTCCATTTCCTGCCATCCCGCCGCCATCGCCTTGGACGGTGCCACCGGGGCTCCCGCCGCCGCCGCCGGGCCCGCCCCCCATGCCCCGGCCTGAGGCGAGGATCGCGTCGCCAGCCGGATCGTCAGGAGTGCCCGCTGCCGACAGGAACGGCCGCCCCGCAGCGACCCCGTCGCCCCCGGTGCCACCGGTTCCCTGACCACCACCGCCTCCACCGGAGCCTGAGCCGTCCCCCGATCCGGCGCCTGCCAAACCCGAAGGATCGCGAGCAGCGCCAGCAGCGTTCGCGGCCACACCCGGCCCGCCGCCATTGAAGGATCGGCCCCCGCGACTGCCACCGGGTGTCGGTGTTCCGCCGGCGGGCTGATCCTTCCACTCGAACTGCGATTGGTCACCGAGGACGCTCGGGCCGCCGTTCTCAACCACACCGCCGCGGGTCGGGGCAGCACGGTACTGCCGCTGTGGCTTGGCGGGGCGCTGCGGATGCGTCTCGGCCAGCCATTGCAGCCGGCGACGCGATTCCTCGATCGCCCGGTTCTCCGCTTCGGCGATCGCGACGTCGGGCGGAGGATAGGCGATCGTCCAGTCGTCCTCGATGAGCTGGTAGCCGAACTCGTTCCCCCACGATGAGATCGCCTCGCGGGCCGCGTAGTAGGCCATCACGCCGGAGGGACGAACGAGGAGGAGCGGATATGGCTGCGCGGCGGGATCACCAGGATTGGGGACGGTGCGCGCCATCGTCTCGCGGGCCGCGCGGAGGGCGCTGGCGAGCGGATTGCCCGGCCCCGGCGGGCCGTCAAAATCCCCTGGCGTGAGTCGGATTCCCTCCGGCTGAAGGAAGACGCCATCGACGCAGCATTCGATGTACAGCGGGCGGCGGTGGGTGCCATGCTTGCCGACGTAAGGAACCACGGCGTAGGCCGCGGGACGGCTTGCCTGATCCTCGCGAGCTTTGTCAACCGACTCACGGGCATTGGTGAGCTTGACTTCGAGCGCGGCGAGGTCGGAGGCGTCGGCAACCTTCGCCTCGCTTTCGAGCGCCTCGACGATGCCGACGAGCCGGCCGAGCTCATCCTCGAGCTCGCGCGTATTCTCTTCGATCCCCGCGAGCACCATCCGGGCCCGGGAGAGGTCATCGTTGGTCTTCTGCCGGACGCCATCGAGCTGATCGCGCCGCCAGTGGGCATTCTCCCGGGCGAGCTCGAGCTCCTCGATGGCTGCCTCGGCCTCGCGGATCCCGGCTTGCGAGGCGGAGCGGCTGAAGAGCACAAGGAGCACGAGAAGTGCGCCCATCGTGCACAGCAGCACCGCCAGGAAGGGGAACAGCGAGATCGTCGGCGCGGCGGCGGGGGTGCGGCGGCTCATGCGGCCCTTCTCGAACGCGGGAGAGCGTGGAGCTCGACGCGGCGCGGCTCGGAGGCCCCGTCGGCGGCCCTGCCCGCGAGGAGCTGCACGGCGGCGGAGAGGGTCGCGAGCGTCTCGTCGAACCGGCCCGTGGCGGTGAGCGCTGAGAGGTTGTTCTCCAGCGAGCGTTCCAGATCGGTGACGTCGCGGGTGGCATCGACAACCCGCTCGAGGAGCTCGGTCTGGTCGGCGAGCGCCTGCTGGTGGCGTTCAAAGCCCTCCATGGCCGTGGTCAGGGCCTCGG
>CAJAYZ010000579.1 GCA_903949225.1 uncultured Planctomycetaceae bacterium | reverse complement strand
GTCCCCGATCTCCCCGAGCCGCCAGCCAAACCGCAGACCGGCCCGCTGCGGATCGCCTACTCAGGCGAGCTGCGCCGCACTCAGAAGCGGCTCGACGACATGATCGCCGTCTCGCGAGCCCTCACGCAGCAGGGGATTTCCCACGAGCTCACGCTCTACGGCGATGGCGAATACCGCTCCGAGCTCGAGGCGCTCGCCGCGCCGCTTGTGGCGGCGGGAACGGTGCGGTTTGCCGGGCGGCTCCCCGCCGCGTGTCTCCCCGACGAGATGGCCGAACAGCATGTCTTTCTCCTCACAAGCCAGTTCGAGGGGCTCTCGATCGCGCTGTTGGAGGCGATGAGCCGCGGCTGCGTGCCGGTGGTGTCGGAGCTCGTCACGCAGTCGCTCGTCGTCCGCGATCGCCTCAACGGCTTGACGTGCCCCGTCGGCGACATCGGCAGCTTCGCCGCGAATCTCGCCCGCCTCGCCGGCGATCCGGCGCTCCGCGAGCGCCTCGGGCGGGCCGCCTTCGAGACGATCCGCACCGGAGGTCACCGGATCGACGACATGCTCGACAGCTACGAAGCCCTCTTCGCCCGCCTCGATGCCCAGGTCGAAGCGGGGGCTTTCCGGCGGTCGTGCGACTGGCTGCGGCTGCCTCCGGAACGCGTGGGCACGACGGAGATCCTCACGGCACTGCCGGGGGATCCCTGCGGCCGGCTCGCCCTCGATCTCGACTTCATCAACGCCGTGCCCGTGTGGCCCGATCGCCCGTCGCCCCCCGTCGCACATTCCCAGCCCCCCGCCCGGCCGACGGCGCCGCCTCCTCCCTTCGAGAGCCACAAGGTGATCGTCTCGGCGGCGGGGGGGCAGATCAGCGGCGTCGACACGTTCACGATCCACCTCCTGCGGCGCCTCCGCGGGATGGGCATCGATGCCCGCGTTCATGGCAGCCGCGAGCTCGCCGACCGCAGCGGCCTGGCGATCGCCGCCGATATTCCGGTCGACCCCCGCGAGACGCCCGCCTGGATGGGATGGCCGCAAGCTTGGCAGTCGATGATCGACTACCTCGAATCCCAGGCCCCCTGCATCTACATCCCCAACTACGACTACGAATATTCGTGCGTCGTTCCCCGGCTCTCCGAGAGGGTTCGCGTGGTGACGATCTGCCACAGCGACGATCCGATGCACTACGAGCACACCGCGCGGCTGGCACACGCTTCCGACGGGATCGTCGCCGTGAGCAGCGCGATCCGGCGCCACCTCGAGGGGCTCCTGCCGAGCCTCGCCGGAAGAATGCACACGATCCCCTACGGCATCCCCCTCATCCGTACGGGCTCCTCCGCCCTCCGCCCCCCGGAGGGCGTCCTCCGCGTGGCCTACATCGGCCGCCTGATGCGCTACCAGAAGCGGGCCAATGACGTCGTCGCCATCGCCGCAGCGCTCGACCGGCGCGGCATCCCCTTCGAGATGCTCGTCGTCGGCGACGGGCCGGAGCGGACGGCGATGGAGCAGGAGGGGCGCCGGCTCGTCATGCGCCGCAAGCTCGCCTTCCTGGGAACGCAGCCCAACGACGACGTCCTCGATCTCCTCGGCAGCTGCGACGCCTTCCTCCTCCCCTCGGCATTCGAGGGACTGAGCGTGGGGATGCTCGAGGCGATGTCGCGCGGGGCCGTGCCGGTCGTCAGCGCCATCCGCAGCGGCGTGCCGGACGTCATCAGGCCCGGCGAGAACGGCCTGGTCGCCCCCATCGGCGACATCGAGGCTTTCGCCGATCGGCTCGCCCTCCTCCAGGCCGATCCGCAGGCCCGTGCACGGATGGCGGCGGAGGCGGTGCGGACGATCCACGCCGGCTCCCTCGTCGACACGATGTTTGACCGCTACCTCGCCCTCTTCCGCGCGGTGGCCGCGGCGCCGTCGCTCCGCATCCCCGGGCCGGTCGTGCCCCCGGCCCATCTTCGCGGGGAGGGGACGCTCGCCGCCTGGGCCCGACGCGTCGCCTCCGACCCGCTCGCGTCGGCGGGGCGCGTCGTGAGAAGGCTGTCGGCACGCTCTTCCTGAGAAGGACTCGCGTGTCAGCGTCGGACGGGCAGGCTCGAGAGTCCGCGGACGCGCTCCGCGGGTCGCCACGACGGCCGAAAGGTCTCGATGTCGGCGGCGTCGAGGTGCAATTCCCCGAGTCGCTCGTTGATCCTCGTCAGCGCGATCCGCGCTTCGGTGCGCGACAACAGCGCCCCGGGGCAGCTGTGGATCCCGAGACCGAAGGCCAGATGCCGGTTGGGCGACCGCCCGATGTCGAATCGATCGGGATTGGGGAACACCGCCGGGTCGCGGTTTGCCGCGCCGAGACAGGCGAGGATCCGATCCCCGGCGGCGATGCTGAGCCCGCCGATATCCATCGGTGCCTTGGCCGCCCGCGCGGAGGGGAAGTGGGTGGGGCTTTCGAAGCGGAGGATCTCCTCCACCGCCGGGCCGACGAGATCCGGGCTTTCCCGGAGGCGGGCATACTGGTCTGGATGCCGGAGGAGGAGGAGCATGCCGTTCCCGAGCAGACTCGACGTCGTCTCGTAGCCGGCAAGGAGGAGGAGCACGCAGGTGGCGAGCACCTCTCTCATCGAGGCCTGCCCCCCCGGATCATGGGCCGCCAGGAGCGAAGAGACGAGATCGTCACCGGGCTTGCTCTGGCGTTCCCTGATGATCCCCGCGAAATAGTCGGAGAGCCGCCCCATGTTCCGCGCCGACACCTCCGGCCCTCCCGTCATGTCGGCGCAGGCCGCCAGCATCGGCAGGTCGGTTTCTGGGAGGCCGAGGAGGCCCATCATCACTCTCCCCGGGATCCGATCGGCGAAGTGCTCCATGAAGTCGAAGCGGGTGAGACCGGCAACGCCGTCGATCTGTTCGTCGGTGATCGCCACGATCCGTGATTCGAGCGCCCGGACGGCTGCACCGGTAAACGCCT
>CAJAYZ010000578.1 GCA_903949225.1 uncultured Planctomycetaceae bacterium | reverse complement strand
GTGGAGCCGCGATCGCTCCCCGGAGCCAAAGTATGCCGACCGGGTGGCGACGCGCTACGAGATCGCGCTCTCCACCGACGGCGTCGCTTGGACGCCGGTCGCCTCCGATCTCGACCGCCGCCCGTTCGGTGACGGCACCGCCGCCCCCGACGATGCTCCGGCGGCAACTCCGCCCGGGAGCGTCGCCGACCCGGCGAGCGTGGCTGGAAAGATCAGCGCGCTCAAGCGCGAGCTCGCCGGCCTCGATCGCGGTCCGATGGCCTATGCCGGCCGGTTTACCGAGCCCGGGGCCACATTTCGGATGTTTCGTGGCGACCCCACCCAGCCGCGCGAAGAGATTCTCCCCGGCCCCCTTTCCCGGATCGGCTCAGGGCCGTGGCCTGAAGCACCGCTCTCCGCCGAAGCGGCCCGCCGCCAGGCACTTGCCGACTGGATCGTCGATCCGGGCAATCCGCTCACCGCGCGCGTGATCGTCAACCGTCTCTGGCACCATCACTTCGGCACGGGGCTTGTCGACACGCCGAGTGACTTCGGGGCAGGGGGGGGCCGGCCGTCGCACCCCGCGCTCCTCGATTGGCTCGCCAGTGAACTGATCGCCAACGGCTGGCGACTCAAATCGATCCACCGGCTGATCGTCACGAGCCGGGCCTGGCGCCAGGGGGGAGATGCCGAGGCTCAGGCGCTCGCGCTCGATGCCCAGGACCGGCTCCTGTGGCGCTATCCGCCGCACCGGCTCGAGGCGGAGGCGATCCGCGACGCGATCCTGGCCACGAGTGGCAGCCTCAATCCGCAGGCTGGCGGGCCAGGATTTGATCTTTTCGTCGCCAATGCCAACTACGTGAAGGTCTACGAAACAAAGACGGAGTTCACGGCCGACGACTTTCGGCGGATGATCTACCAGAGCAAGCCGCGCTCGGAACTCGACACGTTCTTTGGCGCCTTCGACTGCCCCGACGCGGGGCAGATCCAGCCGAAGCGGACGTCGAGCACGACACCGCTTCAGGCGCTCAATCTCTTGAACGGCGCCTTCCTCATCGACCAGGCCGACCGCTTCGCCGCGCGCGTGGCCCGTGAAGCGGGCGAAGAGCCGGCTGAAAGAGTCCGCCTCGCGTTTCTCCTCGCCTTCGGCCGCGAGGCAACCGCAGCGGAGATCGCCGCCGCGACACAGCTCGTGGCTGACCACGGCCTCCCGGCCCTCTGCCGGGCGCTCTACAACGCGAATGAGTTTCTCAGCGTTCGCTGACGAGCTGCAAATAGGCGGCCTGCGAGCGGGCCCCCTTCGATCGCTCGCGGATCAGCGCCTGATCGCCTTTGCTGCCGTCCGCGGGAAGCCCGGCTTCAAGGGCCGGATGGGCCTCTTTGAGCCGAGCGAGGTCGCCCAAATCCACGATCGAGTTGCTCGCCCTTCGCTCTACGCCTGGAACGTTCTGCCCTGACGCTCGCACTCACGCTGCCAGGGAGGCTTCGGCCCGCTTCCGCCGCCGGGCTTTCAGGGCCACAAGCCCCGCACCGATCGCTGCCATCACCCACGTCGAGGGTTCGGGGACGATCGCCAGCCGGCCGGAGGCAGGGCTCAAGACGAGGTACTGCCCAGCGACGGTGTTGGGGTTGGTGTACCAGTTGCCGTTGGCGTTGTACTGGAGCGTGAGGCCGGAATAGCTGCCGGTCCCTTCCGTCCTCACCGACGTAAACCCGCCTCGCGCCGTGCCAGTGAACTGGAACAGGCTGAACAGCGTGCCATTGTCAAACAGCGGACTGTTGATGAACGACAGCACGAGTTCGCCGCCGTAGGTGAGGCTACTTGCGGTGGTGATCTGCACCTGATCGTAGTCGGTGCCTGCGGTGCCGGCCGCCGACCCGGAGCCGATGACCTGCATGAGCGTCGTGCTCCCCGCCTGGAGATCGAGCTCCGCCGCGGCAAGGATCCCCGGGCTATTGCCGGGGGAGAGCACGCCGCCCAACTGCACGGCCAGGGGTGCCCCGAGCGTACCGCTGCCCCCGAGCGTGCCACCGCTACCGATGGTGACGTGAGAGGCACTGACGGTTCCGTTGACGATCAATGTGCCGTTCGTGACGTTTGTGGTTCCCGAGTAGTCGTTGACGCCGTTGAGTTCAACGCTCCCGGTGCCGACAACGGCAAGGCTCCCGGTGCCGCTGACCCCACCCAAAGCAAAGGTCGATGCCACGTCGACGACAATGTTCCCGTTATTGGTGATCGCTGCCCCGGCGTAGGAGGCGCCATTCTCGAAGGTGGCTATCCCACCTGCCGTGACATTCACCGCAGATGACTCGCTTGCCGGAGCCGAGAACGAGACATTCCCACCGACGGTCACCGAGGCGTTGACATCACTCGTGAATGCGACTGCGGCACCGGAGTCGACAGCCACCGATCCCGATACCGGACCAGCGAACGTCGTCGTACCCGAGGTCACAGTGACGTCAGCGACGGTGGTGGCAGAGTAGGTGTTGTCACCCGATAGCGAGCCTGTTGGCGTGTCGACGCCGAGGATCGTGCCACCGTTATTGACCAGTGCATTCGGGACGAGGAGGCCGGCGATATCGAGTGTGGCACCGGCTTCGACCGTAACCGCCCCGGCCCCGAACGCAGAGGCGTTCCCGGCGATAAGCGACCCGGCCGACACGGTCGTGCCGCCGGAGTAGCTGTTCGCCCCCGACAACGTCAACGTGCCCGAGCCGGCCTTGGTAAGCGCCCCGGAGCCCGACATCACGCCCGAGTACGTGCCGTCGGTCGGCTGATCGAACGTCACCGCGGCGTTGTTCGTGATGCTCCCCTGGAGGCTCGACGTCGTGCCGACAAGCGACCCGGCCGTCACGGTCGTGCCTCCGGAGTAGCTGTTTGAGCCGGAGAGGGTCAGGGTGCCAGCCCCGAGCTTTGTGAAACTGCCGCCGGAGCTTGTCAGATTCGCGGCGAGGGTGACGCTCTGGCCGTTGGTGTCGATTTTGACTTGCTGGTTGGCGGCATTGGAAAACCGGGCCGAGTAGTCGGCCGTGTTGCTCGCCGAGGATTGCAGCGTGCCGCCACCGAAGGAGATCGTGCCAGAGGAGCCGATCGCATTGGCACTCCCGAGCGCCAGCGTGCCGGCGGTGAGCGTCGTGGTGCCGGAGTAGGTGTTGGACCCGGAGAGCGTCAGCTTGCCGCTGCCGACCTTCTCAAGCGCCAGGTTCGCCGTCGACATCACTCCCCGAAACGTGGAATCGTTGCTGTCGCCGACAATCAGCTTTCCATTGGCGGCCGTCGACCTGATCGCCCCGGCCAGAACCGAATCATTGAGGCCAGCGACCGTCTGCGTCGTGCCGTTGACATCGAAGGTTGCTAGATCG
>CAJAYZ010000577.1 GCA_903949225.1 uncultured Planctomycetaceae bacterium | reverse complement strand
CGGGGAGATCGGGGAGGCAGGCAAGCGCCGCCGGCCCCACTTCTTCCAGGGGCTTGGTCACCTCGCCGCGATCGAGGATGCGGATCGGCCGCGGCGACGTCGCCGGCTTGAACGACCCCTGCGGCGCGAAGTTATTGGTGACGGCATAGACCTTCCCAGGCGGCGGGAGCGCGGCAAGGTCGCCCTCGACTTCTCCCCGGAGGAGGTCGAGGAACAGCGTTTCTGTTTCCGCGGCCGTGCGCTCGGCGGTGGGCTTGGCAACGAGCGCGGCAAGCGCCTGGGGAACTGGATCGCGATCGGCGGGCGCGAGCTCCGGGCCGCAGGCCGACAGTCGCAGCCGCCCCACCTGATGGCCTGTGGCCCCTTGGAAGTCGAGGCGGATCGTGAGGATCGAATCCCCTTCGGTGGTCAATGGCGCGGCGAGATGGAAGACCGCTTCGTGGTTCTCGCCGTAGCGCGGATGGATGCTCCAGTGGGTGGTGGCCTGGCCGTCGAGGGCGCCTTTCACCGGATCGTTGCTGTCGGCGTGATCGGCGGCAGCGTGGCCGATCGCCACCGGCACGGCCGGCTTGTCGGCGGTGGCAAGCGAACGGGCGGTGAGGGAAAACTCCGTCAGATGAAAATTGCCCGCCGGCTCGTAGCGGCCCGGTCCGCCACCAGGCAGCGACGGATCGGCGAGCGTCTCCAGACGGATCGCCCGAAGATCGCGGAGCGACGAATTGGCGGTGACCAGAAGCGTGTCCTTCTCAGGCGTCGGCCCCGAAGCGAGCCAAGAGCCGTCGGGGAGTGGCGTGTGGATCGTGCCCGGGGAGGCGACGCTCGTGATCGAGAGGATCTCGAGCGGCTGGAAGGCAGCGACGCGGGCCTGCTTCGCCGTCACGGCTGCTTCAAGGCGGGCGGCCTCGGCGGGCTCTTGCATCGCCGCGAGGATCGCTTCATCGCGGCGCACGATCGCCGTCCGGCGCGCGAGAAGCGTGCGGCGGCGGGCATGGAGGGCAGGATCGGTGTCGTAGGGACGGTCGGCCCGATCGATGCCGGCGAACACCGCTTGGAGGGCGTGGTAGTCGCGCTGCGAAACCGGATCGAACTTGTGGTCGTGGCAGCGGGCGCAGTGGACGGTGAGGCTCTGGAAGGTACTCATGACCGTCATCACGTAGTCGTCGCGATCGAGGTTCTGCGACATGAGATGGTCGACGGTGTCTTCGCGGACGCCGACCATGAGCGTGTCGTCCCAGGGGCCAGCAGCGAGGAAGCCGAGGGCAGGAATCGCCTGCGGCTCGTCGGGAAAGAGAATGTCGCCGGCCACCTGCTCGGCGACGAATCGACCGTAGGGCTTGTCGTCGTTGAAGGCGCCGATCACCCAGTCGCGGTAAGGCCAGGCGTTGGGGCGGGCGTGGTCGTGATCGTTGCCGTGGGTGTCGGCGTAGTGGGCGGCGTCGAGCCAGTGGCGGGCGAGATGTTCCCCGTGCCGCGGCGTGGCGAGGAGCTTTTCGATCGCACTGCCGGTCGCGCCGTCGATGCCGCGTGCGGCACACTCAGCAGCGAATGACTCGACGTCGTCGATCGTGGGAGGAAGCCCGGTGAGGTCGTAGTGAAGGCGGCGGAGGAGCGAGCGGGGGTCGGCCGGGGGTGCCGGAGCGATTCCTTCCGGCGCGAGCCGCGCCTGGATGAAGGCGTCGATCGGGTGGTTTGCCCCCGGCGGGACGGCGGGTCGGGCCAGGGGCGATAGCGACCGGGGGGTGTCGCCCACGGCAGCGGGAGCCGCGATCGCCGCCACAAAGGCGAGCAGGGCGAGCCGGAGGATGGCAGGGTGGCTCGATGGCACGGTCGCTTTCCTCACCCGTTCCCCGGACGCTGCCACGGGCGCTGCCGCGGCGTTGGATGCCGATCATGGTACCCTGACAGCCCGGGAAAGCCGCACGGTGAGCACCATGCCGACGCTGATCGCACACGCTCCGAGCCGGGAAACGAGCCGCTGGGCGTGGCCCTGCCTGCTTTCCCTTCTGCTGGCAGCCGGCGCCGCGGCGCACGCCGCCGACCTCGCGTTCCATCCTCCCGCGATCCGACTCGATCGCCCCGAGGGGGCGGAGCAGATCGTGATCCTCGACGACGTCGACGGCCGCCCGGTCGATCGGACGCGGGCGGTGCGCTTCGATGTTGCCGACCCGGGCATCGCGCGGGTGTCGGCCACGGGCCTCGTCGAGCCGTTGGCCGACGGTGCGACGGAAGTCACGGCTACCCTCGGGGATCGCCGCGTCACGATTCCGCTGTCCGTGAGCGGCGTGGCGGATCCGCTGCCGGTGTCGTTTGGAGAGGAGGTGCAGGCGATCCTCACGAAGCATGCCTGCAATGCGGGGGGCTGCCATGGCAAGGCAGAAGGACAAAATGGCTTCAAGCTCAGCCTCCTCGGCTTCGATCATGCCGCCGACCATGCAGCGATCGTGTCGCAGTCGCGCGGCCGCCGGATCACCCCGTCCGCGCCGGAAGCCTCGCTCCTCCTTCTTAAGGCCACCGCTGCGGTGCCGCATGGCGGCGGACGGAAGATCGACGAAGGGAGCCCGGCACACCGCCGGCTCCTTCGCTGGATCGCGGAGGGGGCGCTGGCCGGCGTTCCCGACGATCGACCGGTGGTTGCGCTGCAGGCCGAGCCGGCGGAGGTGAGGCTCCTGCCGGGGGAAACTCATCAACTCCGCGTCAGCGCCCTCGACGCCGCCGGCGGTCGGCATGGCGTGACGCAGGAGACCGACTTTCTCTCGAATGCCCCGGGGATCGTCGCCGTCAGCGCCGCCGGGATCCTTCAGGCAGGCACGATCCCTGGCGACGCGGCGATCCTCGTCCGCCATCTGGGGCATGTCGCCACGGTGCGCGTCGTCGTGCCGCGGGAGGGAATCGCCTTCGTGCGGCCGCCAGAGTCCAGCGTCATCGACAGGCTCGTCCATGACCGCCTCGACGTGCTCGGCATTCCGGTGGCGGAGCGCTGCGACGATGCCACGTTTCTCCGCCGTGCGAGCCTCGACATGATCGGCACGCTCCCCACCGCCGCCGAAGCCCGCGCGTTCCTTGCCGATCCCTCCTCTGACAAACGGGAGAAGCTCGTCGAGCGGCTCCTCGAGCGGCCGGAGTATGCCGACTTCTGGACGATGAAGTGGGCCGACATCCTCCGCGCTGACAAGGCGAAGATCGGGCCGCAGGGGGCGGTCGCCCTGACCCGGTGGCTCCACCGGCAATTTGCGGCGAATCGCCCTTATGACGAGTTTGTCCGTGCGATCCTCACCGCCGACGGCCCGATCGGACACGAATCGCCGGCGGCCGTCTTCAAGGCGCTCGACAACGCCGAAGTGGCGGCGCGGTCGATGAGCCAGCTGTTCTTCGGCGTGCGGATCGAATGTGCCCAGTGCCATCATCATCCCAGTGAACGCTGGAGCCAAGACGACTACGCGGCGCTCGCCGGCTTCTTCACCGGCTTGAAGCTTAAAACTCTGCCCGGCGGCGGCGAAGGGGTGGTGTCGCGCGGCGGAGTCGATCTGCCCCATCCGCGCACCGGCGTCGCGGT
>CAJAYZ010000576.1 GCA_903949225.1 uncultured Planctomycetaceae bacterium | reverse complement strand
TTGATCTTTCCCCACGCGTCGGCGATCACCCTGGCCTCTGCCTCGGTCTTCGGGCCACCGTCGATGGCCACCAAGCGGTCGGCCTCCCGCTGCATCGTGATGACCTCGGCGAGGCGTGGATCGGTGGTGAAGCGGATCCAGCCGCCGAGCCAGGCGATGAGGAACAGGGCGACGGCGGCAAGGAGTGTGCGGCCCCCCCAGCGGCGGAGCATCGGATTCATGCGGGGATTTCCGGGATGGCTGTTCGGTCAGAGATTGTCAACGTGACCGTCGAGGAAGAGGTAGTTGCGGGCGCCGTCCTGCGGCGGTCGGCGGAGGGCGTTGGGATTGGCACCGTTGAAGGCGGCCTCCTCCCCGGAGGCGAAACCAAGCCCACCGCCGTGGAACGCATCGAACTCGAACATCACCCACAGCTTCGACGTGCCCCCTTGCACGCCCCCGAAGCTCATCGCCTCCTCGCGGGTGAGATTGGCGAGGCGCCATTCCGGATATTCGTAACTCGTTCCTTCGTAGGGGAGCGACTGGTATTCCGGCGGGGCATCGGCGAGCGACTTGCCGATGGCGGCAAGGTCGTTTTTGAATCGCTCCATCCCCCGGGCCGACTTCTGGAAGTAGAAGATGTCGGAGGGACATTTGAAGATGTTGCGGTTGTTCTCCGAATAGGGGCCGAGGGCCGCGGCGATGCTCTGCCGGGCAGGGCGATCCTTGGTGGCGAAGATCAGCTCGTCGCTCGGGAGCGAAGCCGCATCGGGGAACCGGCCCCGGCTCTTGCGGTCGAGAAACATCGTCAGTGCGATTCCCACCTGCTTGAGGTTCGACTTGCACTCCGTCCGCCGGGCTGCTTCCCTGGCCGCCTGCACGGCCGGGAGGAGGAGGCCGACGAGCAGGCCGATGATCGCAATCACGACGAGCAACTCGACGAGCGTGAACGCCTCGTTGCTTCGAGCGCCGGCCACACGGCGTGTCCCCGGGCGACCGCTCGCTGGTTGTTTGGGGGGCGCGGAGGGAATGGTTGGCATGATGCCTCCACGGGGGCGGTAGGACCGTCACGCGACTCGCTCAAGAGAAACGGTCGGGAGACCGAATCCTGACACGGCTCCTGAAAACCGTCCAATCCGCCCCGATTCGCTTTGTTGACAGGATTGGGCGCCCCGTGTTCGGCGCAGGGAGGGAGCAACCGACGGCCCCCTTCGGGTTGGGTGGGGCGCCTTGAAGGTAGCGTGCGGCGTACCAGAGATCGTAGGCTCCTCGGCATCAAAGCAGCCGATCGATAAGTCCCACAGCAGCCCAGAGGCGAGCCCCGTGACCGAAGCCCTCATCGTCGTCGATCTGCAAAACGATTTTTGTCCTGGAGGGGCTCTCCCGGTCGACGACGGCGACGCCATCGTGCCGCTGGTGAACAGGCTGCTCGCGCAGGCCAAGGTCCGCATCCTGACGCAGGACTGGCATCCGCCGCAGCACGGCTCGTTTGCCATCAATCACCCCGCCGCCCATCCGTTTGACCGTGGGATGGTCGGCGGCGTCGAGCAGGTTCTCTGGCCGGTGCACTGCGTGCAGGGGACGAACGGGGCGGAGTTCCATCCCGGCGTCGAGACCGACCGGGCCGATCTCATCCTGAGAAAGGGTAGAGATGGGGCGTTGGACAGCTATTCAGCTTTCTTTGAGAACGATCGTGTCACGCCGACGGGGCTCGATGGCTATCTCCGCTCGCGGGGCGTCGAAACGGTAGCAGTTGTCGGGCTCGCCCTCGACTTCTGCGTGGCGGCGACGGCGGTCGACGCGGCCGGGCTCGGCTACCTGGTGCGAGTCATCGAGTCGGCCTGCCGGGCGATCGACCGGGACGGCTCGCTGACTGCGGCGCGGGCGGCGATGGACAAGGCCGGCGTGACGATCGAGCGTGAGGGAGATCTCTGATGACAGGCTTCGCCGGTCGAGCATGCTCTGATCGTGACCCGCCCGTCATCG
>CAJAYZ010000575.1 GCA_903949225.1 uncultured Planctomycetaceae bacterium | reverse complement strand
GATCCGCCCCTGGGCGGTCTGCGTCGGACCGTAGCCGAGGGCCGACTGCACGCCGGTGGTCACCCAGACGCCGTTGGTGTTGACCGGGACGGCGCCGCTATCGTCAGAAACCGCACAGACCCACGTCTGCATACCGTCGATCCACGCCGAGTTGCCGGCCTCCTTCGATTCGATGAGGATGATGCACTTCGACGTACCGTCCCGCAACGCCGAGAGCCCCTGGCCGAACTGCGGGCAGGGGTCGGTGTCAGGATTGGAAAACCGGGCCGGCTTCAGCGGTATGGCGCCATTGTCGGTCATTGCCGAGGTGAAGCTTCCCGCCTTGCCGTAGCTGAGGAGGCCGGCCATCGCCTTGTAGTTGGTGATGCCGATCTGGTTGTAGGGGAGCGAACCGGCCAGGAGCGACTTGAAGTTGCTGCCGGCAGCCGTCTGCACGACTCCCTGACCACCGAACGACGGGCATTGCAGTCCGGAGAGGATCGTCTGCGACGCATGCTGCGTGCCATTGCCGAGCGTGGTGGCCGCGAACGGCACAGCCCCACGGCCGAAGCGATTGGTGTTCGAAGAGATCGCGTTGTAGAGGTTGGTCTCTTCCATGAAGGGGAGGATGTGGCAGATGAAGCTGAACGCTGCCGGCGAGGTGGCGCTGGCGGCGGTGTTGAAGGTCGTCGCGGTGTAGGGATAACGATCGCACGCCGCCGGCAAAGCCTTGCGGGCGTCGTGGAAGTTCTGCATCGCGAGGCAGAGCTGCTTCATCTTGTTGCCGCAGGAACTGCGGTTAGCAGCCTCACGCGCCGACTGGACAGCTGGCAAAAGAAGACCGACGAGCGTGCCAATGATGGCAATCACGACGAGCAGTTCGACGAGCGTGAAGCCGCGCCGACTGGAACTTGGGGTCCGGAAACACATGCAACACCTCCGCCCAAAAGGGCAGCCATGAGAAATAAAGAATGACGCCTCGAAGCGAACACGAGCCGCAGAATCCTGGTTGCGCCCAAGCAAACGCCCGGGTCAAAAGAATCCCCATCAGCCCCACAGTGACCCCTCTCGGTACGCGTTCAACGCACCGAGAGTTCAGCCACTGTCCCCAGAAGACAGAATTATGAGAAGTTTATGAGCCCGCTTGAATCGTGTCAACTTAGCATTCGCCATGGCAGCCATCGCATCCGATCCTGTGCAGGCTAGGGAGTTCGCCAGGAGCGTCGTCGATCGCCTGCGCGCTGCGGGGCATGAGGCGCTGTGGGCCGGAGGATGTGTCCGCGACGAGCTGCTCGGCCGGACCCCCGCCGATTACGACGTGGCCACATCCGCCCGGCCCGACGTTGTCCGCGAGGTGTTCGGCCGCGGGCGGACGCTGGCGGTCGGCGCGGCGTTCGGGGTGATCACGGTCATCGGACCGCGCGGGTGTGGGCAGGTTGAGGTGACCACGTTCCGGACCGACGCGGCGTACATCGACGGCCGACACCCGGCTGGCGTCGCGTTCTCGACGGCCGCCGAGGATGCCAAGCGGCGCGACTTCACGATCAACGGTCTCTTTATGGACCCCCAGACGGGTGAAGTGCATGACCATGTCGGGGGCCGCGCCGATCTCGAGGCGGGGATTGTCCGGGCCATCGGCGTGGCGGCTCTCCGCTTCGGCGAAGATCACCTCCGGATGCTCCGGGCCGTCCGGTTTTCCGCCGGCTTCGGCTTCGTGCTCGAGGGGGAGACGCGGGCTGCGATCGAGCGGCTCGCGTTCCGTGCGGCCACGGTGAGCCCCGAGCGGATCGCCGCCGAACTGCGGGCGATGCTCTCCCGTCGGGGGCGCGGCCGGGCCCTCGAACTCCTCACCGAGACCAGGCTCGCCCCGGTCGTCCTCCCTGAACTCACGCCAGCGGATGGGAACGCCGATGCCGAGGGGGCTTGGCTGCAGGCCGCACGCATCGTCGAGGCACTCGACGAACCTTCCCTCGAAGCAGGGCTGGCGGTTCTTGCCGAGGGGCTGCCGGCCGCCCTCCCCCGGGTCGTGGCCCGATTGCGGCTTTCCAACCGGGAGGGGACGACTGCCTGTTGGCTGCGGGCTGCGCTCGACGACCTTGCCCCGAGGAATGCCGATGAAATCCCGATGAATCGACCCTGGTCGACCCTCCAGCCCTGGCTCGCCAACCGTGACAGCCCGGTGTTGGCCGATATCCTCCGAGCCCGGGCTGCCGTGGCCGGCGGAGGGGCCGATTTCGCTGCCTGGGTCACCGCCTGCCTCGAGCGGCCCCGCGCCGAACTCGATCCCCCGCCGTTGCTTGGCGGCCACGATCTGATCCGTGCCGGCTGTGCGCCGGGCCCCGCCCTCGGAGCCACGCTCGCCCGCATCCGTGCGTTGCAACTCGACGGCGTTCTCACCTCTGCCGCCGAAGCGCTTGCCTGGCTGGCCGATCGGCCGTCTCCGGGCTGACCTCAGGCCGGCGGCGCATTCGGCTCTGGAAGATCCTCGATTCGGGCGAGGTGAAAGACGTCGAGAAACTTCCTCGTCGTCCGGTAGCTCGGCGTGCCATCGTCGCCGGGGGCCAGTTCGAGGAGTCCGCGACGGACGAGAAGCCGCAGCACGCTCGGGGAGGCATCGCATCCGAGCTCCACGAACCGGTCGCGGGCCACCGGCTGGTTCCAGGCGACGACGGCGAGGACGTCGAGGGCATCGGCATCGAGCCGGACAAGCCGGGCCCGGCTCTCGATGACACGGCCGAGCGAGGCATACTCCTCGCGGAGTCGCATCACCCAACCATCGGCGAGCGACACGACCTCGTAAGGGCAATTGTTGGCCCGGTACCTCCGGGCCAGTTCGGCGGCGAGGTCGTCGATTTCCTGGGGGCGCACCCCCCGCATCAGCGCCGCAACCTGCTTGGCGCCGAGCGGCGTGCCCCCCGGAAGCCCGACGAACAGGAGGGCTTCGAGGATCGTGCTTGGGCTGACCCGGCAGGCGGCATCATGCTCCCCCGACCCGAAATCTTCTTCGTCGAGGTTTGGCGAAGGATCGACCTCGACGCCTGCGTCGCCGTCGGTCGGCGCTCCGCCTCCGTAGGGATCGGCCACCCCCATCATCGAGGCAAAGGCCCGCGCCAGGCGATCGATCGATAATCCACCGTCAGCCGGCGCGGCGGTGATCCCGCCGGCGGCCGCGGTCTGCGTCTGGGAATCTGCCGCGGGGGCAGGGGTGGCCTGCGGGGGGACTGCCCCATCCCGTCCTGTGCGCCGCGACTTCGACGTTGCCATGCTTGGCCCCTCTTCCCCGGCCGGTCGACGCGGGGAGGAATCCTTTCCTGGGAGTGAATTTAATCATGGCTGATCGGTGGGAAACAAGAGCGTCTCGGCTGCTTTGCCGGTCCGCTTGCCCGTCTTTTTTGCCGAGCGCCGTTTGCCAACCCGGCGGCCGTCCCGCGTGGCTGGCACGCTCTTGAGCGGTTCCGGGGCCCCGTCGAGGGGATCCCCCGACCGTGCGGCGGACAGTCGCTCCCGGATTCGGGCGGCATACTGCGGCGACAGCTCGCATCCGAGATAGCGCCTCCCCAGCTTCGAGGCCACGGCCAGCGTCGTGCCGCTCCCTGAGAACGGATCGATGACGAGATCGTCGGGATTGCTCGAGGCCCGGATGATCCGGCCGAGGAGTTGCTCCGGCATCTGGCAGCCGTGCCAGCCGGAACGCTCCTTGAACGTGCCGCAGACTCGTGGGAAGTACCAGGTATCCTCGTCGCCGCCGAATCCCTCGGGGAGGTCCTGGGGACGGAGGATCCAGGTGTCGTCTGGGAGTCGCCCCTTGGGATCGGCACGACGATCGCCGTAGACGAGCTCGCGGGCCGAAGGGACGCGGATTGCGTCGGTGTTGAAGGTGAAGCTGGAGGGATCGCGGACGAACTGGAAGATATGGGCGTGGGACCGGCTGAACTTCTGCCGGCAGTTGACGCCGAACGTGTAATACCACACCACCCAGCTGCGGCAGGTGAGCCCGAGCTCCCGCGTCGCCAGAACCTTGAGCTCGGCGGCGTATTCGTCGCCGATCGCCAGCCAGAAGGTGCCATCGGGGCGGAGGACGCGGACGATCTCCGCCATCCATCGCTTCGACCAAGCGAGGTAATCGTCGGCGGAGCGGCGGTCGTCG
>CAJAYZ010000574.1 GCA_903949225.1 uncultured Planctomycetaceae bacterium | reverse complement strand
CGCTCGAAGAGGACGATCTCGGCGTCCTCCGAGAGACGTCGGGCACGCGCTGCGGCCGATGCCCCTCCGGCCACGCCCCCGACGATCACGAGCTTCATCCGTTCTTCCTCCGTGCGTCCCCCGATCCCTGCCTTCTCTGGGAAGAGTCTACCGGCTCGGTTGGAAAGAGCCTTCGCCACGGCGACACAACGGTTGGCGGCGGCGAATCACGACACCGCCGAAAGGCCGCCGTCGAGGCGGAGCACCTGCCCGCAGATGAAGTTTGAGGCCGGGGACGCCAGAAAGAGGACGAGGTCGGCAACTTCGACCGGCTCGCCGAATCGTCGCGCCGGGATGCGGGCCTTCATCGGATCCCCCTTGGCCGGATCACCCCAAACCTGCTGGCCCATCTCGGTGAGAATCACCGTCGGTGCAACGGCGTTGGCCTGGATGTTGAAGCGTCCCCACTCGGCCGCCATCGCCTGGGTGAGGAGATTCAAGCCCCCTTTGGAGGCCGCATACGCACCGTGCCCTTCGGGAACGAGGACACCGGCCATCGAGGAGATGTTGATCACCTTGCCTTGACGCTGCGCGATCATGCCCGGGACGACCGTCTGCGCGAGGATCAGCGGGGCGCGCAGATTGACACTCAGCGTTTCTTCCCAATGGTCGACACTGATGCCGAGGAGATCTTCGACGTGAACGATGCCGGCATTGTTGACGAGGATGTCGACGGTGCCGAGAAACCCGAGGGCTCGCTGCCCGGCGAGGCGGGTCTCCTCGACCGAGCGGAGATCCGCCTCAACGCACAGGCAGCGGCGTCCCTCGCCTTCCACGATCCGCCGCGTGTCGTCAAGACCGGCGCCATCGCGGCCGGTGAGGACGAGATCAGCGCCTGCAGCGGCAAAAACGGCGGCAATCTTTGCTCCGAGCCCACGAGAGGCCCCGGTGACAAGGGCTCGCCGGCCGGCCAGCGTGATCCGACTCGGGCTCTCAGCCATGGTGAAGACTCCGATGTGATTCGCCAGGAAAGAACGCGCTGCGGCCTTACACCAATTCGCCGCCTCGGGCCGAGAGGGGATGGGCGAGTCTATCCTGTCTGACGAAGGCGGGGCCTTGCCGCTGGAAAGACAGCATTATCCCACGGGGCGGGCTGGAGTCGTGGGCTGCCCTGGACGGAAGAGGCCGCGGTACCAAGGCCGCAGGCGGGCTAGCGACGGGGGCTGTCATTCTGGTGGCTGACTGGGACGGCGCGGATGTCGGTGAGCGCTGGAAAGTCGCAACGCCACTGCCTGATCTCCTCCGGGTCGATCGCCACCGTCACGACGCCTTCCACCTCACCGGCGTCGGCGACCAAATGGCCGTGGGGGCTGACAACGACGCTGCGGCCGTTGTAGGTGAGGCTCGGGTCGGTGCCGCAGCGGTTCACCCCCACCACCACCGCCTGGTTCTCGATCGCGCGGGCCTGGAGAAGGGTGGTCCAGTGGTGGATTCGGCGCACCGGCCAGTTGGCGATGACGACGAACATCTCGGCTCCGTTGCCCGCCGCAGAACGGAAATGCTCGGGAAAACGGAGGTCGTAGCAGATGAACGGGGCGACCCGCAGTCCCCCCCACGCGAAGTCGACGATCTCCTCGCCGGCCATGTGCGCGGTTGCCTCACCGCCGAGCGAGAACGGCTGGAGCTTGCTGTACCGTGCAAGGAGCGTTCCGTCGGGGCCGAACGCCAACGCTTGGTTGGTCGCCCGGCCGCCGACCGACGCTACCAGTCCGCCGACCACGGTGCAGGACCGCCGCCGGGCCAGGTCACGAAGGAAGCCCTCGCCCGCCGCCGCGTCGCTGACCGTCCGGGCAACGTCGAGGCTGAACCCGGTAAACGTCATCTCCGGGAGCACGACGAGATCACCGGGCCTGATCTCCACCCGCTCGAGGAGCGCCTCGATCCGCTCCCGATTGACGTCCGGATCCTCCCAGGCAATGTCGACCTGCACGAGATGGGCGTTCACAGAGGAGGTCCTCGGGGGCTGTCAATCCATGAAGGAGGAGAGGCCCGTGACACGATCCCAGCCACAGCCCGATCTCATCCCGCCGCGATTGTCGTCTCGGCGGGTTGACTGGTCCCGACAGCATTCACGGCGGCGACGCGGAATGCGAGGGAAATACTGTTGGGGAGTCCCGTCATGGTTGCCACCGTCTTTGTGGAGGGCTTGTGTCCGTACCTTTTCCAGGTGGCACCCCCGTCTGGGCTCCACTGGAGAGCATAGTCGATGATCGGACTCCCTCCCGCGGACAGCGGCGCTCCCCAACTGAGCGTCGCCCGATTGTTGGCGCGGATGACCGTCAGGGCCGTCGGTGTCGCCGGGATCGTGGCCGGGACCACCGCAGCGGACTTCGCGGTGAACGGTCCTGTGCCGACGTCGTTCACGGCAGCGACGCGGAAGGTGTACGACCGGCCGTTGACGAGAGTGGGAATCGTTGTTGTGGTCGCTGTCGAGGGCTCACGGAGGACCGTCTCCCAGGTTTTTCCTCCGTCACTGCTGGTCTGGAGAAGGTAGTTCGTGATCGCAACACCACCGACGTTCGCCGGAGCTTTCCATGCCAACAGCACCTCGCCATTTCCGCGGGTGGCCTTCATCGCTGTCGGCGTCCCTGCCAACGCCGCCGGCACCACCGCGTCGGTCATCCCGGTGAATGCCCCGATGCCGATGCCGTTTACGGCGGCCACGCGGAAGACGTAGGCCGTACCGTTGGCAAGGCCGGTGACCGTCGCCGTCGTCGCCGGAGAAGCTTTGTGGGGGAACGTCTTCCAGGTCCGACCGCCATCGCGACTCGAATGGATGACATAGTCGGTGATCGGCAGACCACCGTTCGAGGGAGGCGCCGACCACGACAGATTGACTTGGCCGCTACGACGGACCACCACCGGCACGGGCGCCGCACTGGCCGTCGTGGCCGGCACCACAGGAAGAGACTTGGCGGTAAATAACGCGACCCCGACCGAGTTCACGGCCGCAACCCGGAAGACGTACGTGGTCCCGTTGGCAAGCCCCGTCACAGTGGCCGACGTGGCTGACGAAGCCGGCCGATCGATCGGCGCCCAGGTTCGTCCCGCGTCGCTGCTCAGTTGAAGGGCGTAGTCTTTGATCGGACTGCCACCGGTGGCCGTCGGCGCCTTCCAGGTGAGGGTCGCCGTGCCATTGCCACGCGTCACCCGCAGGGCAGTCGGCAAGCCGGCCGGCAGCGCCGGGATTGCTGCGGCGGAACCGGGGGTGAAGCTTCCGCGGCCGATCGCATTGACAGCCGCGACGCGGAAGGCGTACGGCGTGCCGTTGACGAGGCCGGTGATCGTCGTGGTCGCCGAAGAGGAGACGGCGTCGGCGACCGTCCTCCAACCGGCTCCACCGTCGGTGCTCACTTCGACGACGTAGTCGCTGATCGGCAGGCCGCCGGTGTCGATGGGGGTCGAGTACGCAAGACGAACCTGCCCGCTCCCCGGGGTCGCCGTGAGGCTCGTCGCGGCGGCAGGCAATCCCAGCGGCACGACCGGCGCCGACGGCTCAGACCAAGGGCCTGTGCCATCGGCGTCCTTGGTGGCCACCCGGAAACGGTAGGCCGTGCCATTGACGAGGCCTGTGACGATCACGCCAGTGTCGACGGAGGCCGGGTCGGCGAGGCCGCGCCACGTGACACCGTCATCCAGGCTCTGCTCGATGGAGTAGCCGGTCGTCGGGAGAGTTGCGGGGGGAGCGGGAGCTTGCCAGGAAAGCGTGGCGAGACGATCGCCGGCTACGGCACTCAAGCCCGTGGGGGCCTGTCTGGCGGTGACGGTGAAGGTCACGCTCGACGCGAGCCCCCGGTCGTCGGTCGCGGTGATCGTCACCGGCTCGCGACCGAGCGGCGTCTGGGGGGAGAGCGACCACGTCCACACTCCACCATCCAGACGCGTCACGATGCCGATCGAGGCCGAGAGGGAGACGGCCGTTCCGGCGTCGGTTGTCCCCCAGCCGCCACTGGCGGTGATCGCAGAGCCGAGAATCCCGGAGACGGAAGCGAGGCCGACCGTGACCGTCGGTGGCGTCGCGGCGGGAGCGTCGTTGTCGGCGATGAAGACAACTTCGGGGAGTGCGTAGGCTTCGCTGTATCCGGCATCCGACGTGATGATCACATGGTTGACGTACGCGCTGTGCCTCCCTTCCACCACGGTGTCGTCGACGGCCGTCACCCGCACCGCCTGCGGGAGATTCCAAGTCGCCGGGGTGAACACGAGCGCGGCGCTGCCGTCGAAGGCACTCACGGCGCGGATCTGCCCGTCGGCAGGCGTTGGAGTGATCGTCACGTCTCCCGTCGGCTGACGCATGAGCACCAGCGAGTAGGTGTCGCTCCCTCCTCCTTCGATGACGTCGGTCTGGCCATCGGTGGGAAGGATCATCACCGCCGGGAAGTCGTTGTCGACGATGTTCACCAGCACGGAGGGCAATCCCACGCCGTCGTAGGCCGGGTCGGCGCTCCGCGCCACGTGCCGCACCGACGACCGATGCAAGCTCTGCTCGGTGGCATCGTCGACGGCGTGGACGACGACCGTTTGGGGGATGTCCCAGGTGTCGGGCGTGAAGCGGAGCGTGGTGGTCTGCGGGGCGGCAGCCGAAGAAGCCGTGAGTTGCTGCGGACGAACGACAAGATCGACGAGCACATCCGCGGTGGGACGCTGCCGGAGGGCGAGGAAATAGGAATCGTCGATCCCCGACTCGCTCACCGTCGTCGTTCCGCCTGGCTCGACGATCACCGCGCCGGCGCCGGTCGGATTCTGGATCGCGGCGAGTTCGGGATTGAGGTCGAAATGGATCTTCCCCACACCGGTCTCGTCCCAGCCGCGGAAGTCGAGGTGTGACTGGAGCAGGTAGCCTGCCCCCCCCGAGCTGAAGGTGGCGTCGATCCACCCGCTGGTCATGTTGTCGAAGCCGAACACGCCGTCGATCCCGGGTGCGATGTCGACGACGAGCCATTGGAGCTCGCTCCAGGTCAGATCGATGCCCTGGTCGGTGGGCAGATGGACGGCGTCGATCATGTAAACCGGCGCTTCTCTCGAGCCCCCCACGCCGCCGACCGACTCGGTCCGCGTGTACCCGGTATCGGTGGCATCGAGGACTCCATCGCCGTTGGAGTCGAGCCCGAGCGCCATCGCCGTGGCGGTCGAAATGATCGTCACCTGGGCGCCGGTGTCGAACATGAAGTTGCCCGTCACGACCCGGCTGCCGTGGTGAACCTCGGCGGTGAAGAAGGGAATGTCGGCCCAGACCGGCGAATGATCTCCGGCGATCACCTCTCCCTCCGGCGAGAACGAGACCCGATCGTCGACGGAAATCGAATACCGCGGTCCGGCCGGCGCAGGAAGCTCAGCCGAGAAGTCCGCAGTCATGAGGAAGTTGCCCTCGGCAAACGTCAGCCAGGGGGTGAAGTCGAGGGTTGTGACCCGGCCAGTCATCGCCGGCATCCCGACGATCCCGAAGGGCCCGAACATGCTGACATCGCGTGTGGCGTCGGAGATGATGCGGGTATCGACGATCGTTTGGCGGACACCGCTGGTGCCGGCGAAGTCGAGTCGGTACGGCGCCGAGATGTCGAACAATTGCGATCCACCGACACCGAGCTCGTTGAACAAACCCTCCACCTGATACGGGGGAGGGGACTCGTTCATGTCGTCGATGGCCGTCTTGAAGGCGAGGATCGTATTGGCCCCCGTGTCGAGGAGCCAGCTGTTGAAGATGTCTGGGCCGATCGAACGCCCTGAGGCGTCACCGAACTCGACGGTCACTCGCGGTTGGTCGAGCGCGACGTTATCGCTCGCCCCGAGATCGATGAACGGACGTTGACCTGTCCCGTCGAGGGCGAAGCGCCGCTCGAGGGTCTCGACCAGCAGACGGGCACGACGCCCGGTTCGCTTCCGCCTCGCCGTCCACCGCTGTCGTCGGCAATCCATGGAAGGGCCCCGTAAGTCCACGGGCCGACGGTTCCCGTCGTCGGCACCAAACTCCCCAGCGACCGCCGGATTGTAGCCCGCCGGCAGAGATCGAGCAGCGCCACCACGATCTCCGGCAGCCTGAGGCCCTCTCCTTGTTCGACCGCTGGGCTCCCTGGGCACTCGCCCGGTCCGGCGGATTGCGACGGATTTCCCCACCCTTCCTTGCCGGGAGGGACATCAGGCGGTAGCGTCGATCTCGCCGCGGGGCGTCCACCGGGCTCGCCACCGCCGGCGGCCAGCGCCGCGATCATGACGGGAGCGAGAGGCCTGGCGATCACACGTTCCGTGTCCCTTTTCATCGGAGAGAAGTCCCCTTGCTCCCGAGCCCCGCCCCGTCGGCCGATTCGATTCCTCCGACGCGATCGCGGTGGATCGGTCGCGGAGTCACCGGCCTGCGGGTCCTGCCGGCCGCGCTGGTCGCCTACGGGATTTTCATCCTGATCGTCGGAGCCGCTCACGCCTGGCGCGGTGGAGACGTCGACATGGGGCAGCGGCTCCGCGAGTACTCGCTGTTTAGGCGCGGTGTCTACCCCTGTCACGCCCTCGAGACAGATCCCGGCGGCCTGCGGACTTACAGCGTCTATCCCCCCTATGCGTTTCCCCTCTTCGCGTTGTTTTTCGAGCCGGACGGGGGCGTGCAGGGCCGGGTGATGATCGAAAGCCTCTCCGTGGCGAGCCTGATGGTCATCGGGCTCTACGCATGGCGCCGGTTCAAGCCCACCTCCGGCACGGCAGTCGCCGCCGTGGCGGCCACGCTCTCAGCGGCGATTGCCGGCAATGGGAATGCGTTCGCGCTCGGACAATTTTCCATCCTCTGCATGGGACTGATCGCCCAGGCGATGATCCTCCTCAAACAGGGGAGGCCTGTTGCCGCTGGGATCTGCTGGGCACTGGCGATGATCAAGCCCCAAATCGCCCTCTGCTTCGCACCGCTGTTCTTGATCAACGCGAACATCCGGGGGCTGGTCTGCGGCATGGGCGTTCTCGGCATTCTCAGCCTCGCTGCCTGCGAGTGGACAGAGGTCCCCCTCCGTGCCGTGGTCGATCACTGGTTCTTTCGTTCAAGCCTCAGCGTCAACGGAGACGCGGGCGTTCCCCGCGCCGTAGCCGCCTGGACCGGACTTTCGCAGCGGCACATCGTGGGGCTCGGCCTGGTCGCGATCGCCGGAGTGGCCCTGGGCGTCCGCCGCCGACTGGCGAAGATCGGAGACGTCGATCTCCTTCCGCTCGCAGGATTGTTCGCCGTGATCGGAGCCCTGGCGTTCTATCATCGTCACTACGACTACATCATGCTCTGGCCAACCCTGCTCGCCGCCTTCGCCGTGGCCGATCGGCGCCGCGATCGGGCTTCCCTGGCCATGGCGGCAGTGATGTTCCTGTCGCTGGTCATTCCGGAGCGTTGGCTGAAGGACATGCCCTACCAACTGCTCATTCGCAGTGTCGTCTGGGGCGCGACAGGGGTGTGGGCGTTTTTCGTGTCGCTCCCAAAGCCCACGCCGGGCCCACCGGGCTTCGAAACGCCCCGTCAATCGTCGTCGTCCTCGGCGGGGCCGACGGCCCATTCGGGATAGGCCGCTCCGCTCCCCTTGCGGGCGTGCCAGAGGATCCGGTTGAGGAGATCCTCAGGGGCCCGATCGATTTCCTCGAAGTTCATGCCGGCGCTCGCCACCGCCCCTTCCCGCAACACGGGATCGCGGATCGTCTGTGGGGGGGCGTTCATCCGGTCGAGCGGGATGGCGACCTCGAGATGATCGAACGGCGTTGCGTCGGCCGTGTCGGTGAAGCAATCGAACATCGGCGTTGCCGAGGCGTCGAACTGGTTCATGGGGCGCATCCCCAAGATCTGATGAATCGTCCGCAGCACGCTGGTCGTGTTGTACTGCGTTCCGACAACCGTGCTCCGTCGCGCGTAGGGGCTCGCCACATAGCAGGTCGTTCGGTAGCCGCTGACATGATCCCAGCCGGCCTGAGGATCGTCCTCGATCGCGAAGATCGCCATCTTCGGCCAGAACCGGCTGTGTGACAGGGCCTCGACGATCCGCCCGAAGGCAAGATCGTTGTCGGCCATGCACGCCTCGGGCGTGGGGCAATTGGCCGCGGTGCCGCTGGTGTGGTCGTTCGGCAAACAGATGATGACGAGATTCGGATACTCGCCGCGGGCCTCGAACTCAGCCAGCTCCTTGATGAAAAAATCAGCGCGGAATTGGTCGGGGACACTCATGTCCCACCCCACCGCCCCAGGGGGAGAGAACGGTCGGATCGACTCGATCGCCGGCTCCGACGCGAAGATCACGTCGCCCTGGTCGATCCCATCCCGCCAGGCCCGGAAGCAAGCGGTGAAGTCGGGCTGTCCGGCGCGGGCCGGATCTTTCCACCGCACGCGCGGCTTCATGAACTCGCCATAGTTGCGGATCGTCCTGCCATGTTCGACGGCCCGATCCCAGATGAATCCCGCCGGTGACCAGGCCAGTGCGTCCGACTCGCCATCCCCCATGCCGTCGGGATAGCTCCGTGGAAAGCCGGCAAAGCTCCGCTCGATGTAGTCATTGGCGACCGCCGAAGTACTCCAGTTGTGGCCATCCGCCGAGAGGATCCCGCAGCAGTAGGCGTTGTCGAGAAGCACGAACCGGCTGGCGATGGCGTGGTGATTGGGGGTGACGTCGGCACCGAACACGCACAGCTCCGCGCGCCCGTTCCCTCCAGGCAGGTCGCCGAGAACCTGATCGTAGGTGCGGTTCTCCTTGATGATGTAGACGACATGCTCGATGAGACTCGGCTCCCCGATCCGCTCGGGCACCGCTCGCGGCGGCGTGTCGGGGCGGGGCGGGAGAAGCGCTTCCCGGATCGCCGCTGATCGCATGTTCCGCGCGGCGATCTCCGACCACACCGCCAGCGTCCCGTCGTCCGGCAGGGGAACCAGCGACACACTCCCGTGGTAGTGGTGGGAGTTGAATCCCTCGCTCCCCCGGTGCTTCCTCGGCTTCTCGGGAAGCCCCTTCATGTTGGCGACGATGAGCTGACCACGAGCAGCGTCATAGGCGACCCCGGATGGATACCATCCGACGGGAATCAACCCGACGAGCTTCGTCTCACCCTTGTCGTCCGGATCCCATTCGATCACCGCGACGGCGTTCTGGGCCCCGTTGCAGACAAACAACCGCTCGCCGTCGGGCGAAAAAGCAAGCGCGCCCGGCTGGGCCCCGAACAACTCCGCCGGAGTCGACTTCGTCCACACCGTCTCCACGACCATGCCGCTCGCCACGTCGAGGATCGAGACGGTGTCGGCCCCGGCGTTGGCACACACGACATGCCGCCCATCGGGGCTGACGGCCAAAGCCGACGCATGCTGACCGACAACAACCTCGGTGGTAGCTCCGGAGGCGAGATCGACGATGCTCACGCTCCCCTCGCTGGCGACGTGTCGAACGGGATCGACCCGGACCGTCGTCCCCTTGCCGGCCGGGCCGACAAGGTCGTCGGGACCGGGACGACGCCCCCCCCAATTACTGACGAACGCCTTCCCGTCGGCGAGGACGACGTCGAAGGGCGCCACGCCGACGTCGATCGATCGCAGCAGCTCCCCGGAGACGGTATCGATCTCCAGAAGTCGGTTGGAGAGATTGCCGCAGACGTAGAGGCGACGGCCATCGGCAGAAAGGGCCAGACCGGCGGGGATCCCGTCTTTCCTCTGGGCGACGCCGGTCGGTG
>CAJAYZ010000573.1 GCA_903949225.1 uncultured Planctomycetaceae bacterium | reverse complement strand
GCGATGTTGAGGGCGAGGTTTTCCCCCATCACGGCCAACCCGATCAAGGCGATATCACACGTACCCTTCTGGCTCATGCGCGGGCTCCTCTGGGGGCGTCGGGATGCTCCCGTCGCCGGGTCGTCTGGGATGAATGGGATGGTTGGGTGGACCTGTCCTGGCCCCCCCGTCGAATCTTGCGGAAGGGGCTGGGCCGGTCCGGCGGGGCCGATCAGGCAGTCCCTGCGGCGTGGCGAGACTATATCGGTTCTTCCGGCCCCTCGGCAAAAGCCCGCGATTTCCTCCGCGGACGGGATTTTCATTCTCCCTGCCGCTGGCTTTTCCCGGGGGATTTCAGGGAAATCGTGCCCGGCGGCGGCCGGGGTCAAGGAACGGGGGGCGGTTGGTCGATGGATTGGTCACAGCCGTCACGATCGTTTCGTCCGGCAGAAACGGCAGGCCCGTTAAGGCTTGACCATTCTGCCTGGATTCCCGTAGCGTGGCGTCCCAGCCGATTACGGCTCCGTAGCCAAGTGGCTAAGGCAGCGGATTGCAAATCCGCCATCGTCGGTTCGACTCCGACCGGAGCCTCTCCGCTTTAGACCCCTGCGAAGTTCCGGAATTGCCGGGTTTCGCAGGGGTTTTTGCGTTTCTGGGGCCTGCTGCTCCGAAGAGCCGACAACCCGCAAAGTTGCCCCAGAGTGCCATTCCGAGCCCCCTCGGGCCGACCGTGCGTCAGCCGAGTTCCTCGAGATCGGCCAGATCCTTGAGGCGGCCCGCCGCCCGCTTGGACGCGCGCAAGTCTTGCCCGCCGAGCACTGGCACCTCGATCCCGGCGAAAGCGGCCATGATGCGCCGTGGCCACGCGGTGTCGAACTCGAGCCCGGTGACGCTCGTCATGATGTCGATCCGGCTCGGAGGCACCCCGATCTGGTAGAGCACCTCGGGCTCCGCAAAGTCCTCTGGCCGCATCTTTGCAAGCGGCGCCCGGAAGCGCTCGAGGGCACGCCAGACACGTGCCGCATTCTCGGCAGAGGGCCGCACCCAGATATCGATGTCAAGCGTGGCCCGCACATAGCCGTGCGCCGCCAGCGCGTGGGCCCCGATCACGAGGTGTTCAACGCCCTCGTCGCGCAAGGCTTTCAACATCTCGACGAAATGAGGATTCATCCAGCGGCACCCCGGTCAATGACCAAGCGTTCTTCGTGGCTTCCCAGACGAGCTCAATCCGCTGGGACGGCGTGAGGTGCGAATAGTCGGCAGTCGGCTCCCGCTCGCCTACCCGCCCCTTCCAGACCGGCCATGATGACCGGTCGGTGATGTCTGACGACGTCTCTTTTTCCATGGGAGAAGCATACCCTGAACCCTGGTCCTCAAGCCGGGGGACGGACGATGGGTGTCCCGCCACAAGGCTCTCGGTGGCGGTGCGAGCCGGAAGCCCGTCAGAAAAAACGTCCGAAGACGGGGGGCATCTCCCGGCCGACGACGCGGAGGCTCAATCCCTCGGCTTGGGTTTCTTGCACGAGGCGATACGGGGGCAGGGTTTTCGTCTGACCCAGGCAAACAGCCGTGGGGAAGGGACGCGCGGGCGGCGCGGGGCGTCAGCACGGCGAGGCTGCGGGCGCGTCATCCGGGAGGTGAACAGCGACCAAAAGCACCTCGTCGCCGCCGATGATCGTCGTCAGGTGGCCTTTGCCGCGCGTGTCTTCGAGGAGGCAGATACTTCCCGCTTTGAGGTCGCACTGGTTGCCGTCGCTCGTGCGGACGGTCGCCGCGCCTGCCATCACGAACATCCACTGCCTACAGGGACTGCAATGCCAGCCACCCACCCAGTCTGGCGCGAAGCGGAGGAGCCTCCACTCCGTGGCCCGGGTCGTCGGGGAAACATCGAGGGGCGGTGCCGGCGGGGCAAACTGCTCGTGCGCCACCGTCATGGTCGCCGTTTCGAGGTGCGACTCGCCGGCTTCGTCTGAAAACAGGCGGGTGTAGGTGACCGGTGGTTGCATGACTTGTTGTGGAGCGGGAGTTGTTGCGGGCATGTCGGGGGCCGGTGTCCTTGGCGAGCAGTTCGGCATCGGGGCTGCTACCACGAGACGCGTTCCACACCTCTCACCGCATCGAAGTGCCCGTCGCGGGAGATGATCGGCAGCCGCTCATGACGGGCGACGGCCGCGATCCAGGTGTCGTTGATCGGGATCGGCGTTCCCGCCTGCTTCAGCTCCAGACGAATGGCTCCGTAGACGGCCGCGATCGCGCGATCGATGCGGGCCACTTCGACGGTGTCGAGATTGACCGCCAGCCATTCGGCGTAGCGGGAGGCGTGTCGCGATTGCCGAATCCCGAACTCAAACTCACCGATGACCACCACCGGGATCACAAGTCGGGAGGCCGTCCGGAGCAACGGCTCGATGGCCGGATCTCCATCAGCCCACGCGGAGAGCGCATTCGTGTCGAGGATCACGGTTCCGTCTCAAGCTGCTCAAACTCTGCCTCGACGAGCCGCTGGATCCGGGCGGTTTCGGAGCGAAGCTCGGCGAGGGCGCCAAAGCCCTTCATCCACGGTGGGTCAGCGGGGTGGTCGCGACCTTGGTCCTGCTCCAGTTTGAGGCGCAGGGTGTCGGTCACGAACTGTCGCAGGCTGATGCCGCTCATCGCTGCCCGGGCCTTCGCCAAGCGGAACAAGTCGTCCGGGATGTCGATCGTCGTTTTCATGCTTAGAAGCATAGCCGTAAATACGGCTCGGCCAATGCCGTATTTACGGCGATGGTCGTGCTGAGGCCTAAATCGAGGGCTTCGCAACGGGTGGCGTTCCCTCCTGCACGAACGCCGGTCAGCCGTTGCCGCGGCTCTTTCCCCACCCCGCCACCATCCTTTGGATGATCGGGCTCCACGTCCAGTCGACCATCGATCCGAGGGCCGTGCCGATCAGGCAGCCCATGAACCAGCCGACCAGCGGCGACTGGGCGAGGTCGCCCCAGAATCTGGCTGAGGGGACCGCGACGCCGGCGCCGACGACGATCGAGAGGAGGGTGACGGCGAGGGGGACAAACCGCATGGCGAGGCTCCGGGGGAAAGCCCGAGGATAGTTCGATGCCGGGCCGGTTTCACGGCGTGCGGATTTCAGCCCGAGTGGGACTGTCAGCAGGGCCCTTGGTATCCTGCGGCACGATGCGGCCCCACGAGGAGTTTCCACGATGCCCCTGTCCCATGCCGACCTGCTTCGCTTGAAGCGTTGGAACACGCCGACGATCTACAACGGCTGGGAGCAGATCACCCGGCACGACATCGCCGCGGCCGGATTCAACCTCGAGGAGACGCGCGACTTCATGCCGCAGATGGGGCCGATGGTCGGCTATGCGGTGACCCTCGTCGTCGAGCCTTCGAAGGCCTCGCACAAGGCCAACGCGTCGGCCTGGAGCGATTACCGCCGCTATGTTTCCGGAGTGCCGGGGCCGAAGATCGCCGTCGTTCAGGATCTCGACAAGCCGGCAGTGATCGGCTCTTTCTGGGGGGAGGTGAGTTCCAACACCCACCGGGCGCTGGGGTGTGTCGGCACGATCACCGACGGGGCGATCCGCGATGTCGACGAGATGACCAATGCCGGCTTCAAGGCGATCGCCCGTCGACTCTGCGTCGGCCACGCGCATGTCGTGCCGGTGCGATTCGGCGTCGATGTGACGGTGTTCGGCAGGGAAATCCTCCCGGGGCAGCTCGTCCATGCCGACAAGCACGGCTTTCTCGCCGTGCCGGCCGAGGACGAAGCGAGGCTCCTCGAGGCGGCCTCGTTCATGGATGCCAACGAATGCCAGACGGTGATCGCCGCCGCCCGTGGGGCCGCCGGACTGCCGGCCGACGAGGTGCTCGCCCGGATGGATGAGGCCGGACGGCGCTTCGGCGAGAACGCACGACACGAGTTCGGTCGCCGCGGCGAGTGGTGAGGAGGGAAACGATGACGCTGCCGTCGACAAGCCCCCGTTGCCGCCACAGGCTTGCCGGTGAGGCGCGATCGGCGTGGTGGATCGTCGCGTCTGTTGCCCTTAGCGTGTGGATCTCCCTGTCGGTCTCCGCTGCAGAGCCTGATGCCGGGGTGCTGCGCATCAATCGCCTCTGCCTCCTCGGCACACACAACTCCTACCACGTCGCTCCCGATCCGTTCGTCGCCCGGCTCATCGCGTCGGCCACGCCGGCCGAGGCCCGCGCGATCGATTGCACGCAGCGTCCGATCCCCGAACAGCTCGGCCGGCTTTCCCTCCGGCATCTTGAGCTCGACTGCTACCGCGATCCCGACGGGGGCCTGTTTGCCAAGCCGCTGGGGCTGACACTGGCCGGTGCCGTCGGGCAGCCACAGGCGCTCGAGTGGCAGGACGAACTTGCCAAGCCAGGGATCAAGGTGATCCACAGCCCCGGCTTCGACTTCCGCACCACCGTGCCGACGCTCGAGGCAGCGCTTCATGAGGTGAAGGCCTGGTCCGACGCCCATCCGCGGCATGTGCCGATCTTTCTCCTCCTTGAACTGAAGTCGGACGCCTACGCCCCGCCGCAGCCCCTTCCTTGGAACGACGAGGGATTTGCCGAACTCGAAGCGACGATCCTCGCCGTCTTTCCCCGCGAGCGAATCCTCGCGCCCGATGACGTCCGCGGCGACAAGCCGACGCTCCGCGAGGCGGTCGAGGGAATCGGCTGGCCGGAAGTCGACGCGCATCGCGGCAAGATCGTCTGTCTGATGGACAACGAAGGGGGCGTGCGCGATGCCTACCTCGCCAACAGCGACGTGCTTGCCGGGCGACTCCTGTTCGCGAGCGTCGCGGCCGATCATCCGGCGGCGGCGTTCATGAAGCGGAACGATCCGCAGGGAGCGCACGATGAGATCCGCCGCCTCGTCGACGCCGGATTCCTCGTCCGCACGCGGGTCGATGCCGGGCTCGAGGAACCCCGCCAGGGTAACCTCGGCCGGTTTGAGCGGGCACTGTCGAGCGGCGCCCAACTCCTCTCGACCGATCTCCCCGAGCCCGACGCCCGGTTCCCCGGGTATGTGATCACGCTTCCTCTGCCTCCGGGAGAGGATAGGCCGTGATCGAGGCCCGATCGCGCGATCGGGAAAATGCGGCCGCGGCAATCACGCTCCCGATCGCGCGGCGAGGAACGCCTCGATCTCATCTCGATGGGGCGCCGAGGCTTGGGCGCCTTCACGCGTGACAGAGATCGCTGCGGCCGCGGCGGCGATCCGCGTGGCCGCGACGAGATCGCGCCCCTCCGCAAGCATCACCGCCAAACAGCCGTTGAAGACGTCTCCAGCCGCCACCGTGTCGCGCGGTTCGACCGGGAACGCCGGCACCCTCGTGAGCGCTTGGCCCGTGGCGACAAGCGCGCCTGCCGCGCCGAGCGTGACGACCACCGCCCGGGGACCGAGGCCGAGGAGCGTGTTGGCTGTTCCTTCGACATCGGTTGCCGAGGGCACGGTGTCGGAGCCTCGGGCGGCGAGCGACTCAGCTTCGGTCTCGTTCGGCGTGAGGATGTCGACACCAGCGAGGAGCGTAGCCGGCAGGAGGCGGGCCGGGGCAGGGTTGAGGATCACGCGCGTGCCGGCGGCCCGGGCGATCGTCACGGCATGCGCCACGGCCTCGAGGGGAACTTCGAGTTGGAGGAGGACGACGTCGGCCGCTTCGATCGCCGGCCGGGCCCGTTCGATGTCATCGGTGGAGAGCCTGTCGTTGGCTCCTCCCGCGACGGCGATCGAGTTTTCCCCGGCGGCATCGACGAGGATCAGCGCCACGCCGGTCGGGCACTCGGGCGTGACGGTGATGAAGTCGGTCTCGATCCCCTCGGCCTGGAAGGCGTTGATCGCCGAGCGCCCCATCGAATCGTCGCCAACGCGGGCCACGAAGGTTGTGTGGCCCCCTGCACGGGCTGCTGCCACGGCCTGATTCGCCCCCTTCCCACCGTGGACACTGGCAAACCGCCCGCCGAGGACCGTCTCGCCGGGGCGGGGCAGGGTGGCAACGCGGACGACGAGATCGACATTGATGCTGCCGACGACAACGATCCGTCCGGTGCGTGCACAGGTAGTGGCGGGATGGTCGGGCATCGAAGAGCCTCGGTGTGATCAGCCCCTGGCGTCT
>CAJAYZ010000572.1 GCA_903949225.1 uncultured Planctomycetaceae bacterium | reverse complement strand
TGACAATTTGATCTTCGATCGCCGGGCGACGACGGAGTACCTCGGACGGTGGGGAGTTCTCGACCTCCAGAGCAGCTTCGGTCTCCCACTCGATCGGGCCCTCGAAGTCTCCGATCACAACCCGGTCTGGGCGGCGTTCTACCCCTGCGAATCCCCAGCAGAACCGGCCGCCGCCGGAGGAATCGCCGGCGTTGCCGCGCCGGTGCACTGAGAAGCGGCCACGAGCAGCGGGGCGCAAAAAAAGGAGCGGCGCCTTTTGGGCGCCGCCCCTTCTTGTTTGATCGACCATCGCCTGGAGCTGAAGCTTCAGGCGCGGGGGATCAGCCAGCGACCATGGCCTTGAGGTTCTTCAGGGCGCGGACACGCACCTTGACGCTGGCGGGCTTGGCCGGACGGTCCTGCAGTTCGCCGGTGAAGGGGTTCTTGACACCCTTCTGCGCGGGACGGGCAGGCACCTTGCGGCGCTCGATCTTGACCAGACCGGGGATCGAGAACACCCCGATGCCGGAGCCCTTGAGGGACTTCTGGATCTCGTTGGTGAGGTGATCCAACACGAGGACCACATCCTTCTTCGCAAGGCCCGTCGACTCCGAGATGTTCCGGAGGATTTCGGTCTTCGTGAGCGGCTTGCTGCCCGACTTCTTCGCCATCGCCTCGTCTCCCAGTGGAAAGGTTTGGTGTGCGGCAGAACCCCCGCCGCTGCCCCGAGCCCGGCATCGAGTGCCGGGAAAGGTTCGGTGATTAGATGCTCTGGAAATGAAATTGCAAACCAAAACCCCAATGATTTCCGGGGAAAATCTATGTCAGGCCGTTTTGCCCGGCGGCGGTGAGGGGGGGCGAGACTTTCTTGCTGCCCGACTGGCGATCGGCCTAAGATGGTTGGCAGCCCGGCGGAACCGTCGCGGTTGATACCGTCGGTAGGTGCTGAAAAGCCCATATTTTGACCACTTTCACCCCCTCCGGGGGCAGATTCCTGCTGTCGGGGGCCCCGCTGTCTGGTCGTTCCAGCCGGGGTGAAGCAGGGGGGGTGGCCGGATTCCGCAGGGGACTCGGGGCACGACATGGCACGTTCGAAACGCTGGTCGGGCTGGGGCAGGGGGCGGGGTGAAATGTTGTCTCCCTCCCTCCCAGCGGCCTCCCAGAGGCGATTTTTCGGATCACTTCCTCTGGTGGTGTTCGTCCTCGTCGTCGGTTTCGGCGCCGGTTCGTGGTCTCTTTCTGTCCTCGCCCAGCAGGAGGAGAATGAGCAGGCGGAGGCTGAAGAGGCCGCCGCCGAGGACGAGCCTCCGCGCCCCGGCGATACCGACGCGCCTGCCGATGATGTCGGCGAGGGTGGGGGTGACGGTGGCGTGTCGCTCCCCACCGATCGACTCAAAGAACGACAGCTCGACCGCGTCCGCCGCTTGATCGCCGATGAACGCTGGAGCGATTCGGCCACGCTCGTCGACGAGATCCTCGGTGGCGATCGCGATTTTTTCTTCCGTCCGCCAGGGGGCGAGAGCACCTGGAGGAGCATCAAGACCGAGACGAACCGCCTCCTCGGGACTTTGCCTGCCGCAGGTCGGACGGCTTACGAACTGCAGTTCCGCGCCCGCGCGGATCGGCTCCTCGAAGAAGCGATCGGAGCGGGTGATTCCGTCGCGGTCGTGGAGGTGGCCCGTCGTTGGTTCCACACGCCAGCCGGTCGGCGAGCCACGATGCTCGCCGCGCTCGAGGCCCTCGAGAGCGGCAGGCCGCTCGAGGCGGCCTCGTGGCTCGAACGGTTGGCGGGTGCCCCCGGTCGGGAGGAGTATGAGCCGACACTGCAAGTGATGAGAGCCGTCGCCTGGTGGCGTGCCGGAGAACGGGACGCGGCCATCGCGATCCTCGAGAAAGCCCGCGCGGCGGGGATCGCTGCGGTGCGCGTCGGCGGGCGCGAGGTGACGCTCAACTATCCGGCCGGAGGTGCGGTCGCCTGGCTGGAGGGGCTTGCCGGGGCCCCTGCCAGTGGAGCCGGCCGACGCGCCAACGAGTGGTGGCTCCACCGTGGAGATGCCGCCCGCAATGCGGTCGTCTCGGCATCGCGGCCTCTGCTCGTGCCCCGGTACCGGGTGCCGCTCACACGCCATCCGGAGGAGGCCCGCCTTCTCGAGCGACGTCGCAAGCTGTTCGCCGACCGCGACATGCCGCTCCTTCCGGCCGGATCCCCGTTGGCCGTCGACGGCCTTCTCCTGGCCCACACGCCGATGGGCCTCCTCGCTGTCGACTTCGAGACCGGCAAGCGCGTGTGGCTGCAGACGGGAGGAGCCGCAGGGTCGTTCTTCGATGCCACGCCCGCGGGCGCCGAGGGAGACGAGAGCGGTGATGCCGAGGCCCGGGCGGCAATCCGCGGCGTCTTCGACGATGCCACGAGTGGAACGCTGTCGAGC
>CAJAYZ010000571.1 GCA_903949225.1 uncultured Planctomycetaceae bacterium | reverse complement strand
TGATCTCGAGCGGCTTCTCGCAGATCACGTGGACGCGCCGCCGGGCGGCGGCCTTCAGCCCCTCGAGATGGGCGCCGGAAGGGGTGGCAATCGTGACGAAATCAGGCTTCTCGCGCTTGACCATCGTGGCGGCGTTGGCATACCAGCGGCAGCCGAACTCCTCAGCGAACGCCATCCCCTTCGACTCGGTGCGGCAGCACCCGGCGACGAGTTCGATGCCCTCGAGGTCCCGCAGCGCCCGGGCGTGCATCCGCGCGATCGCGCCGATGCCGATGATCGCGGCCCGCATCCCGTCCCTCCTCGTGGCGAAGTGGGACGCGGCGAACACCCCTCAGGGCCGCTGGTCCCGGCGGGGGCAGTGTGGCTCCCCGGAGCGGGCGGAACAAGCCTGCCGCCGCAGGGCATCGCCGATCGCCCGGCGATTGACCCGGTCAATGGTTCCGATCACTTGGCCTGGTAGAAGGCGTCGAAGAGCCGGTCGTTGACCCAGTGGAGCCGCGGCAGCGGGCCGTCATCGTGGGTGCCGGTGCGAGGGCAGCAGGGGCCGCGGTAGATCGGCCCACAGGTCGGATCGCCCGCCACGCCGACGAGGTCGTAGGGATGGGGCGGATGGCTGGGATGACACGGCGGCAGCGGGATGCAGGGCTCGATCCAACGCGGCTCCCCGCATTGATGGAGTGGTTCGGAGCCCGCCAACCAATCGCCAGCGCGATCGCTCCGCAGCGGGAGGGCGCGGGCGAGGATCTCGTCGATCGAGGTCTTCGTCGTCACCCCATCGATCGCGGCCTTCTCCGCAGCGAGCGACTGATCACCCGATCCGGTCGTGACCGCGCGGCGCTCTGGCTGGATACCGCT
The DNA here is from genome assembly GCA_903949225.1 of uncultured Planctomycetaceae bacterium. Classification (GTDB taxonomy): domain Bacteria; phylum Planctomycetota; class Planctomycetia; order Pirellulales; family UBA1268; genus QWOP01. Next base: position 751 of record CAJAYZ010000571.1, on the reverse strand, counting down.
TTTGGCTGCTTTGGCCACCTTCGAAGCGGCATCAGGCTTGGTCGCTGTCGGGGCCTTGGCCCCCGTCGGCGCGTCGGACTTGGGCGCGGGTGACGTGGGGGTGGTCGTCGGCGCGGCGGCCTCGGCTTCCGGTTTGGCACCGTCGTCGGTCGCCGTACCCTGCCGGACTTTCTGCTTCCATCCATCGGAGGCGCGAGGCTTCGCGGTGGGAGCTTCGGGCGGTTGTGCCGTCGCCGGGCTCGCCATCAAGGCCCAAGCCGCGACCCACGCGCCGGTGCTCGCGGCCAACCATCGCCCCTGCAGTATCATCTTCATGGTGTGAGCCCCCCTCGTAAGTCACCATCGACAGCCCAAGCCATCGGGCTGGAGTGAGGCCAGGGAAGGCATCGAAACGGTTCAAGGGGCGGAGTCTGCGTCGACAAAAGCGCTCTCCGCGCCCGACAAACCTTGCTTTTCTTCCCCCGCTCCCGACGCCTTCCCCACCCCCGCAGTGGTCAAGGCCGCGCCATCTTTTGAACTCATGGCACCATCCAATTCCCATCCTTTCAACGCCGAATCGCTGCTGGCGACGTTGCAAGCCCGAGGCCTGCGCGTCGTGCTGATCACCGCCGGCGGCGGATCGGCGGCGATCCCGGCGCTCGTTGCGCTGCCCGGCGCGAGTGCGGTCGTTCTCGAGGCGGTCGTCCCCTCCGCACGCGAAGCCACCGATGCCCTCCTCGGTGGCCCGCAGGAGTCTTACTGTTCCTCCCGG
>CAJAYZ010000570.1 GCA_903949225.1 uncultured Planctomycetaceae bacterium | reverse complement strand
GTGCATATCTTCGTCGGATCACTTTGAAGGCATTTTTTGCCAAGGTTCGTTCCGCACGCGATAGAGTTCCCTTGATCGCAATTCGCATCACCCGGAGCCAAGCCCGATCCTGCGTAAGCCACTGAAGCCAGCAGAATCACAACCAGACTCGAGAGCGCTCCTCGAATACCACGAACGCCAGAGGTCCTCATTTCGGAAGCTCCATAACTGAAAAACAAAGCCAGCGCCATTGATGGGGATGATACCCCTCTTTCGGATGCCGCGTCATTTTTTTCTTTTTGCTCTCCGGGGGGGCCCGTGGCACCAGGATGCCGACCGCCGTTCGGGTTTCACGAGGATGAAGGGCATGCTGGCCGAGACAGCTTGGCCGGCTACTTACTGGACCTCCCGTCAAAGGCTGCATTCCGTGGTGTTCTTCCCCTCGCTCGGCTCCCAGCAAGCCCTCGGCGTAGACGAGGGGCGGGGGAAATGGTACCGCCGCGGTTCCTGGCCCCGAGCCGAGGATTTTCGCGGCCACCCCCTGCCGCCGCGACATTCCCGGAACAACCTTTCCCTATGGTCCTCCCAGGATCATTCAGACAGCGACCGTTTTCCTACGTTCGGCGGATCCGGCTTGAAATACACGAAGATGCTGCAGTTCATCAGCGGCCCCCCTTCTCCGCGGGGTCCATTGTGGAGGCCGGGTTGTATCTAGCCGTCATACCGTGAAACCCGGCCGAGCCCTCCCTTGCTTCGTCGAGCGGGTCCTGTGGCTGCAGTTTTTGTAGGCTTTGATGCTTCTCATTAGCTGGCACGTACATTCGTTCGTCTTTTCTACACAGCTCCGAGGCCCGGTCGCCCCGCGAGGCAGTCGGTGTGGAGCATCCCGTCGGTGATCTTGAAGAGCCCCGGGAGCTTTTCTTCCCACGGCTCGTTGGCCTCTGGCATGTATTGCCGGGCATTTGCTTCGAGCCCCGCCGTGCCCGGCACCCAGGCGGCGATCCCCGCGGAATGGACGAGCGCCGCGCCGGGGCAGGTGAGATCCTGAACGGTGAGAAACATCCCGTACTTCCGCGCCGCCGCAGCGAAGAGCACCGAGTGGGATTGCCCCTTGCAGGCCTTGAGGGCAAGGCCCGTGTAGCCGAGCTCGCGGGCCTCGAGGAGGCTCTCCAGGTCGACGAGCCCTTCGTCGACGACGATCGGCCGGAGCTTGTTGGCGGCGTGCATGTCGACGCGTGGCAGGGCGCGGAGATTCCGCGACGTCGGCTGCTCGACATACTCGATCGCGGCGAAGCAGGCGGGAGACTTCTCCTCGATCTTCCGCAGGTATTCGAGGACATACTCGACGTTCGGACAGCGCTCGTTGAAGTCGGCGCAGTATTTCCAATCCGTGTCGGGCTTCGTCGCCCGGGCCTCGCCGTCGATGGCGAGCGTCCGCTCGATGTCCCACTGGAGATCCTCCCCCTGGAGCTTGATCTTGATCCGGATCAGGTCGTTGAACCGGATCCAGTCGGCGAGCGCCTGCGGCAGGCCGTCGTCAAGCTTTTCCTTGATCTCCGATTCGCGAACCGGATCGGCCCCGCCGACGGAGTGAAACAGCGGCACGCGCGGCGCGGGGGCGGGGCGGATCGAGTCCTGGAGATTCTCTCGTTTGAAGTCGTCGCCCAGATAGCGGGAGAGATCGTGGCCGATGAGATCGGGCGTGAGCGTAAGGAAGGCACTGCGGCCCAGCGCCTTCCCGCCGGCGTCGTGGAGCGCGGCATCGAAGGCACTCGCCGTGACAAGCACGGCAAGCGGCGGGATCGGCTCGGCCAGGCTCCGTGCGGCCGATTCCTCCGTCGCGGCCTTCACAAACTCGGGCTCGAGAATCCTCGCCAGTTCGAGCGGATGGGCCGCCTCGGTGCAGCCCGCCACGATCCCCTCGATGCGGCTAGCGAGCCCCTTCATGGCGCCGAGCGTGACGTCGTAGGGGAGCGTGCGCGTGGGGAACGACCAGACGTTGCCCAGCGGCATCGACGCGAACCCGGTGACGCGCCGGTTGTCGGCGCCGACAGTATCGATCTCGACGTCGAGGATCGTCGCCCGATCGACCGGCACGCCGCCGAACTTGTAGGGCGTGCGGTAGCGGTGTTCCTGGAATGACGTCCGCACCCGCTCGATGCGGATCGCACCAGCCGGCACCGCGGCCCGGGCGCGGCCGGCGCCCGTTGTGGCCGCGAGCGTCGCCCCGGCCACGACGGCAATCGCCCGTCTCCTCGACATGTCCTTCATGCTCTCCCCCCGCAAAGACGTCGCCGGCTCTTTCGGAATGGTTCCCACCACGCCGCATCGGCAAGAGGCTACCAGCCCGGAAGGGGAAGGGGCCAACGGGATGCGGCAGG
>CAJAYZ010000569.1 GCA_903949225.1 uncultured Planctomycetaceae bacterium | reverse complement strand
CTCGGATGGGGCGAGGCCATGAGTGTCAAGCAGACGTCGAATTGCCCCACCGTCTGCTCGTACTCCCGCAGCGTCATCCGCGCGAGCGACGTCGAGTACACGCCGGGGAGAAGCTCGAGGAGGGCGTCGCCGAGCCCCATCCCGATGCAATCCCACTCGGCAGGATCGAAGATCCCCTGCTCGTAGGCGGTGATCAGCGACAGGGCGGCGAGGTTAAACATGTTGCGATCGACGATCGGCCGTGAATAGAAGACGAGCTTCCGCTTCGGCTTGCCGGCGTTCATCGCCAGGAATTCCTCGCGTGACGCGAGGCTCGAGGAACAGGCGTTGTTGAAGAAGATGCCGGGCAGGCCGCGCGAGGCGAAGCCCCCGATGTCGGCCTGACGGAAGGAGTCCGCCAGCGGCGATGTCGAGAAAAGCGCGGCATAGTCGAAGCCGTAGGTCTCGTCGGCGAGGGCGAACAGGGATCCACCTGGGAAGAAGTTCGTCTCGTAATCCTGGATGAGGTAGAGGAACCGGCGACCGCCGAGGACGTTGCCGATCTTCTTGGCGAAGTGGGCCGAGTACCACACCGTCGCCACGCAGACGTCGTCGGGCGAGACGTGGAGCGGGTGCTTCCGCTCGCCGATGTACTCGACCTCCACCTCGTCGAGGAGATCCTCCATGCCGGGGTAGTCCTGAAACTTCTTCCGGAACCGCTCCATGGAGAAATCGAAGTTGTCGAACAGCACCAGCCGCACGTTCCAGTCCGTCGAGCGGAGGAACCGGGCCACCTGGAAGACGCCGAAGAAGCCGGCCGACATCGACTTGAACTCGAAGGCGGGCACGAGGACGTTGATCGTCCGCCGCCGATTCGGATCGATCTTCACGTCGGGCAGGTCGTAGATTCGGTTGACGAGGAGGTGGAGCTCGTGGGCGTCGTAGATCCGGTGGCCGAGGTCGGCGTCGCCGGCCGTGGGCTGGGCGGCGATTCGGCGGCCAAAACGCTGGAGTTCCTTGCCGATCGAGACCCGCAGTGGCTTCTTCGGTTTGGGCATTGGGCATCCAGAGAATGACGGGGGAAAGTGGGGCGACCCGCGGCGAGCGGGGCGGCGGCGGCGGTGAGGGAATCCTCAGCCGGCGCGCGGCATGGTGGCAGAGGGACGCCGGTGCCGGAAGACCAGTTTTCCCCCCACACAGCCTCCCCTGCCGCCGCGCCCTCCGCTCCCGCCCCGGCGGGAGCCCGCGCTACCCGAAGAGCACGCAGTCGCCGTAGCTCAAGAAGCGATAGCGCTCGGCGATCGCCTCGGCATAGGCTCGCTCCACGAGCTCCCGCCCCGCGAAGGTGCTCACGAGCACCATGAGCGTCGTCCGCGGCATGTGGAAGTTGGTCAGGAGGCAGTCGACGGCCCGGAAGGTGTGGCCGGGGCGGATGAAGAGCGACGTCGGCCCCGACCAGGGGGCAAGCGCGCCGGCCCCGGCAGCCGTCTCCAGCGTCCGCACCGCCGTTGTCCCCACGGCGATCACGCGCCCGCCGCGGGCCCGGGCGTCGGCCACCGCCGCCACCGTTTCCGGCGGGCACTCGCACCACTCGGTGTGCATCGGATGATCGTCGAGGTTGTCGACGGCGATCGGCCGGAAGGTGTCGATGCCGACGTGGAGCGTCACCCGCGTGATCCCGATGCCACGCTCGACGAGCGCCTCGAGCAGGTCGGGCGTGAAGTGGAGCCCGGCGGTGGGGGCGGCGGCGGAGCCCGCGTGCGCGGCGAACACCGTCTGGTAACGCGGGAGATCGTCTGGCCGGGCATCGCCGCCGCGGATGTACCCGGGGAGCGGCACGCGCCCGACCTCGCCGAGGAGTTGCTCCACGGTGCCGCTGCGGGCGGGACGGGCGAGCCAGGTGCCACCGGGGCCCCTTCCGGTCATCTCGAGGGTGAACCGATCGGCTCCGTCTGCATCCACGAGCACGACGCGCTCGCCGATCGCCATCCGCCCGCGGGTGTGGGCGAGGAGTCGCCAGTCGCCATCCGCCAGCGACTCGAGCCACAGCCCCTCCCAACGCCCTCCCGTCTTCTCGCGGCGCCCCTCGAGCCGGGCCGGCACGACGCGCGTGTCGTTGACGACGAGGAGATCACCGGGCTCGAGGAGATCGACAAGGTCACGAACATGGCGGTGGGCGATGTTGCCGTCAGAACGGCCGACGACGAGCATCCGCGCGGCGCTGCGGTCGTCGAGCGGCTCCTGGGCAATCAGCTCGCGGGGGAGGTCGTAGGTATAGTCGTCGGCGTCTGGCATCCGCAGCATGGTACGCCGGAAGCATCTGCAGGCGGAATGCCCCGGCCTGGAACCGTGGTACAACCGAGGGATCTTTCCTGCCCTGCCGCCGAGCCCCGCTCTCCCTCCATGTCGTCCACGATCCACACGAGCGTCCTCCCCGCCGAGTCGCTCTCGTTCCTCGACCTCAAGCCCGGCGACCGGGTCGTCGATGGCACGCTCGGGGGGGGCGGACACACCCGGCTCCTCGCCGAGGCAGGGGGCCCCACCGGCCTGGTGATCGCGATCGATCGCGACCCCGGCGCCATCGCCCGCGGCGTCGACCTGCTCGCCGGCCTGCCGGTCCGGTTCGCACAGGCCAACTACCGCGATCTGCCGGAGGTGCTCGACGCACTCCCGATCGACAAAGTCGACGCGGTGCTCCTCGACGTCGGGCTCTCGAGCGACCAGCTCGCCGACGTCGAACGGGGCTTCTCCTTCGATGCTGACGGCCCCCTCGATCTCCGCTTCGACCCCACCGAGGGGGAGCCGGCCTGGCGGCTGGTCAACCGCCTCCGCCCCGAGAGCCTCGCCGATCTCATCTACGAATACGGCGAGGAACGCCACAGCCGAAGGATCGCGAGGCGGATCGCCGCCGTCCGCGAGAAGGAGCCGATCCGCACCGCGCGGCAATTCGCTCGCATCGTCACCTCGGCGATTCCGCGCCAGTATCCGCCGGCCCGGATCCATCCGGCGACGCGCACCTTCCAGGCGCTGCGGATCGCCGTCAATGAAGAATTGAAGAGCCTGCGGATCGCGCTGGAGCGCACGCCCACCAGGCTTGTGCCCGGTGGCCGGATGGTGGTGATCGCATTCCACTCGCTCGAAGACCGGCTCGTGAAGCAGGCCTTCCGCAACACTCAGGTGTGGGAGTGTCTGACTCGCTCCCCCGTCGATGCCTCCGAAGAGGAGGTGGCCCGCAATCCGCGGAGTCGATCGGCGCGGCTCCGGGCCGCTCGGCGCCTCCCCGATCCGCTCGATCCGGCCAGTACGGGCTGAATTCAGCCTGCGTTTCCCCGGCGATTTTCCCCTTCCTTCAGGGCGCCGGTGTGGGCAGAATCCCCCTCCGCCAATCGTCGGAAAATGCCCCTCACCCTCGGCTGCCCATCGGGGGGCAATTCCCCGATCCACGGCCTTCCAGGAAATACCGATCGCCCGGAGGCGGAAGCATGGACCACGCCCACGACGCCGAGAGCGACGACGATCTCGACCAGCGCCTCGCCCGGGTGTTCGAGGAACGGGGCATCCCCAAGCCTCCTCCGCGCGCGGCCGCGCGCCCACTTCCTTCGCCGCCGCCCCAAAGCGGCCCGCCTGTCGCGCCGCCCCCGCGCCCGGAAGCACTCCCGAAAGCCATCCCACAAGCGGCCGCCCGACCGTCACCGGTGGCAGCCAAGCCGGCCGCGCCGCCAGTCGCTCCCCGGCGCAGCGGCCGCCGCGAGAAGACGATCCTCCTGGCGATGCTCGGCACCCTCGCCGGTGCCTTCGTCGGCGTCCTGTCGATGAAGCTCCTCGTTCCCCGCCCACCGAACGGTGCGGGGCCCGATATCCACCTGGAATCGGCTGAGAGCGCCGGGCTCGATCTCGTCGAGCCCCCTGCCCTGACCGGGCTTCCCCCAGCCGCGGCCATTCCCCCCGATCCGTTCCGGAGCCTCGGCCTCACCCCGGCCGCCCCGGGAGACCAACAGTCCTCGCACCGCGAGAGCGAGAAGGCCGACGTCGCCGCCGCGATCGATGCGGAAACTTCTGAAACGCCGCCGGCATTGGGGCGGTTTTCCAACGCGCCTTCCTCCGAGCGCCTTACCCCCACCGCACCCCCCGATCTCGCTGCGGTGCCTGCCGACGCCGCTCCCGCCGCGTCACGGTTTGCCGCCAATCCACTCCGTGCCACCGACGACGAACCGCTTCCCGAGCGGCGAGCAGCCGTCGCCAGCGCCCCCGACGGCTTCGACCGCCGCGGGGAGGGTGTCGTCCCCGCGGCCGCCACTCTCCCCCTCGACTCGCGATCGGCTGAGGGGAATGTGGCAGCCCCCGGTGCCGGCGGCGGCTATATCGTCCGCGAAGGTGACACCTGGTGGTCGGTGGCCGAGTCGAGCTACGGCGATGGCCGCCTCTACAAGGCGCTCTTCGCCTGGAATCGGACGCTCGACCCGCGCGTCAGCCTCGCCCCCGGCACCCACCTCGAACTGCCGCGCGAGGAGCAGCTCCGTGCCGCCTGGGGACGGCTCGTGCCGACAGGCGCTCCGTGAGCCATTGGCGACTCGGAGACGCGCCGGAGAGACGTGCGTTGATGGAAGAACGATCAGACCATCCCTTGGCAGCCTTCTTTCGGGCCATGGGGCATCGCACCTGGTCACGCCAGGGGACCCTGTGGATCGACGCGGGGCGATTTTCGCTCGTCACCATCCCCTGCAACGTCGTGATTTCGGCATGCCGAGCGGATCTCTCCCGGCTCCTCCGTGACTCCGGCCGGCTCGTGGCGCTGGCGATTGTGGCTGATGGAACGGGCGTGGTTAGCAGTGATTTCTGGATGCGGGATCACGCCTATTCCCTGGCGTCGCTGCAAAGACAATTTCGTCAGCAGGTCGTTCGCCAGGGCCATCGCTGCACGGTGCGAATGGTGCCCTGGGACGAGCTCATTCTCTGCGGGCTGCGCGTCAACCAAGACACGATGGAGCGACGGGGTCTGAAGATGCACCGCTGCACGACCGCCAGCGGCTGGGCGGAGGTGTGTAGGGCTGCCGCCGCGATTCCCGGCCTTGAAGCGACGGGCTGTTTCGTCGATGGCACCTTGGCTTCGTTCCTCGTGTCGTGGATGGTGAACGCCGACTGCCATGGCTTGATGATGCACCGGGACAGCCGCTTCCGTGCCACCGGCGCGGCCAACGTCATGGTCTACGAGTTCACCCGGATGATGCTCGCGCGCCCCGGAGTCAGCGGGGTCACGCTCGGCCGAGGGTGGTTTCCCGCCGAACCGACGATCGATCGCTTCAAACGGCACGCCGGGTATGTCGAGGAGCCCCTGCAACTGGCCGTCACGCTCCACCCCCGCTGGGACGGCCTGCTTCGATCACCGCGGACACACTCCTTCGTGCGGGCCGCCGATGCGCTCTCTGGCCACCGCTTCCGGCTGGAGGACGATCTCGAAGTGCTCCGAGCCGCCGCTCACACGAGCTTCATGAGCGACCCAGATCGGCGGTGAGGAGATCGGCGGCGCGTTCCCCGATGAGCAGGGCCGTGGCCGCCGTGTGCCCGGCAGGAATCGTGGGGACGATCGAATTGTCCACTACCCAAACGTTCTCCGTTCCACGGACGCGGAGACGCGAATCGACCACGGCGAGCGGATCGGTCCCCATCCGACACGTTCCCACCGGGTGGTAGTACGCTGAGGCGTGGCCCCGCAGAAAGGCGTCAGCCGACAGCCCGCCCGGCAGGATCTCAGCACCCAACCCGAAACGTTGCAGGGCCGGCTGCGCGATGATCGATCGGATCCGCTCCACGCCGGCGTTCAGCACCGAGCGGTCTTTGCCGCTTTCGAGAATCCGCGGATCGATCCGTGGTGGCCCCCAGGGATCGTCGGGATCAGGCACGATCGTTCCCCGGCTCGTCGGGTGCATGAGCACCACGGAAAACTCGACACTCCGGGGATGTCGATTCGTCTGGAAGTGGCTAAACACCTCGACGTCTGGCGTCATACCGGCCTTCCCGAGGAAGCATCCGGCCTCACAGCAATTGGACGCCATCACACCCGTGCCAAACAGGCCGTATTCGATCGCTGACTTCAGCCACATCGCCGGCCGCCCAGGCGGGGGAAGCGTCGACTCCACCACCACCGGCACTCCGGCATGATCCTGGAGGTTCTGGCCCACGCCGGGTAGGTCGATCGCCACCTCGAGCCCTGCGGCGGCCAGTGCCTTCGCAGGGCCTATGCCCGACTTATGGAGGATGTGGGGAGACTGCAGGGCGCCGGCGCAGAGGATGACGGCCTCCGAGGCGAGGATTTTCGCCTCACCTCGACGCCCACCAATTTCGATCCCCACCGCGCGCGTGCCATCCATGATCAGCCTGCGCACGGTCGTGCGCGGCCGAAGCGAGAGTTGCACACCCCGGGGGACTTGCGTCAGGTATCGAGCGGCGCTACTCCGGCCGGCAGGGCCCTGAAAAAGGGGGAACATCCCGCAGGTGTCCGCTTCGGCTCCCGTCAGAGCGTCGATCCGCCGGAGACCGTCCTCCTCGCACGCCCGGGTGAACGCCGTCGAGAAGGCTGACTCGTGCACCGGCCGGCGGATCGACAGCGCCGTGGTGCCGGCACCGGAAATCGCCCGCTCCCAGCCGGGGCGGAGATCGGCCCAAGACCAGCCGACGTTGCCCGCTGCCGCCCAGGCGTCGTAGTCAGCCGGCGGGCCGGCCGCTGCCACCATGGCATTGACACTCGACGTGCCCCCGATGACCCGCCCCATCGGAAAGGGAATCCGACGGCCGTCGAGGTGCGGCTGGGGAACGCTCTCGAGCCGCCACGACCACCAGGGCCGGAGGCGAAGGCTCGCCAGCGGCACGCGGAGCGGCCACCCCGGAAACGGCGGGCCCGCCTCGACGATCATCACCCGCTTCCCGCCCTGCTCCGCCACCCGCCGGGCGACGACGCAGCCGGCCGTTCCGGCACCGATAACGAGGACTTCGGGATCCTTCACGGAGCCTCGCAGATGCTCGGCCGGACGGGGGTACAAGGGCTCCCCGCCCCTCTGTCACTTCCCGCCGAACTTGTAGGCGGTGTTCTTCGGATCGAAGTCGGCGTCGGTGAAGCCGTTGTTCACCTTCACGTTCATGTACGTGTACTCCTCCATGAGGAGCGGCTGACCACCGGCCTCGAGCGGCCAGTCGTACGATTCGTAGCGGATCGGGATCGTCAACTCGTCGTCGATGAACACGCGGGCGAGGTGGAAGCGGAAGTTCTTCCGCGGCGTCGGATGCGTCACCTGGATGCAGGTGCAGACGCGGCCGTTGACCTTGGCATTGGGGTAGAAGTTGACCTCGCACTCGCCGAACTGCGAGTCGTGCCTGGCGACCTCGACAAGCCGCTTGGTGAGATTCTCCACGCCCAGTTCGGTGATCGGATAACGCTGGCCAGACATCGCCAGCATGCTCTGAGGCTTGAGCGAGACGGTGCCGACGAGGGCCTTCACGCCACTGCCGGCATGGGCGAGCATGTTGCCGTCGTTGCGGCCATCGACGTAGATCACTTCCTGCCCCTTGACGCTGTCGGGGCCGAGGAAGGAGAGGTAGACGCTGAACGGCTTCTGACGGATCTTGGCAAACATGTATTCATGTTCGCCGAGCTTGCCGTCGATCCGCTCCCGCTTGACGACGGTCGCCGAGTAGTCCTCGATGTGTTCTTGGATGCCGCGGAGGCCCTTCTCCGCCAACTCGAGGGCCGGCTTGAGCGAATGCTCCGCTTCGGTAAACGGCACCGCCGCCGGTGAGCCGATGTTCCCGCGGGGAAGACCCCCGTTGGGGAGCAGCCCCGGGCCGAGGTCGGCGGCCGTCTGGCCGTAAGCCGCGGGTGCCACGAGGGCGACGGCGAGGATCACGCCCAAGCCCGCTGCAGAAAACCGTCCGTCCCGTCGCACCCAGGCCATCGCGCACCCTCCATGGATAAGCGGGGTCAGGAATGAGCCCGCTTTGGCTCGACTCCGCGTAGAACATTCATCGCCCCAGGCCGATCCCCGCATGAACCGATCGATCGCCGCCGGAACCGCCGTCAGAATCCGACACGCTGCCGACCGTTCGACCCCGCTCGGGGCACCCAAACGCCGTCGGGGCGGGGAGTGTAGCGGCCGCTTCCTGACGGAACCACCCCATCTTTACAGGCCGTTTCCAGGCGCTTTCCCAGGGAAACCGGCTGATCCACCGGGGTTTCCGCCGCGAAACCAATCGCTCCTTGCCCCTCCCCGCTCCGGCAACCATGCTCGCAGATTCCCCGCCCTCCTCTGCCCCCCGCCCCGGCTGCCCCCATGGCCACCGTCGACACGCCCACCTCGGCCCCGCAGATCGCCGTCACTCGGATCGAATCGGAGCCCTTCGCGGAGCACAGCTATCTGGTGTCGCTCTCCGGGAGCCGCGACTGCGTCGTCATCGATCCCGGCTTCGAGCCCGATGCAATCCTCGAGGCGATCGAGCGGCAGAGGCTCGTTCCCCGGGCGATCCTGATCACGCACGGCCACTCCGACCACATCGCCGGGAACGGCACCTTGCGGGAGGCCTTCCCCGAACTGCCGATCCTCATCGGCCGCGGCGACGCCTCAAAGCTCACCGATCCGATGGGGAATCTCTCCGGATTGTTCGGCTTGCCGATCACCAGCCCCCCCGCCGACCGTCTCCTCGACGACGGCGAGTCGTTTTCCGTCGCCGGGCTCGTCTTCACCGTCAGGGAGATCCCCGGCCATTCCTCCGGGCATGTCGTCTTCCTGATGGAGAGCTGCACGCCGCCGGTCGTGTTCGGGGGCGACGTGCTGTTCCAGGAAGGGATCGGCCGGACCGACTTTCCCGACGGCGATTTCGCCGCCTTGGCTGCCGGGATCCGCGGGAAGCTCTACCCGCTCCCGGAAGCGACGGTCGTCTTTCCGGGCCACGGTCCCGAGACGACCGTCGGCCACGAGCGCCGTCACAATCCGTTCGTGCCCGGCGCGCCAGCCTCCCCAGGATCGGACCGGGCCGATTGACCCCCACGGCTCCGTCGATCGACAATTGACTCCGATGCTCTATCCCGCCGAACCGATGCCCGTCGACGTCGCCCCTCCCCGCCGTGCCACCACCGGCCGCAGCGCCGTCTGCCGCGCCGCTGGGCTGACGCTCGCTGCCATGGCGCGGCTGCTGTCGGGAGCGAGCGTGCGGTGGATCGCCAGCCAGCCCGACACCTGCCAGCGGGTCTACTTCGCCAATCACACCAGCCACCTCGACGCCCTCCTCATCTGGTCGTCGCTCCCCCAGCCGGTGCGCGAATTGACGCGGCCGGTCGCCGCCAAGGATTACTGGTCGCGCGGGGTGCTCAGGCGCTGGCTGGCCGAGGAGGTGTTTGACGCCCTCCTCATCGACCGCACCGACATCAAGGTCCACCAGAGCCCCGTCGACCTCATGCTCCGCGAGATCGGCAGCACGCGTTCGCTGATCGTCTTCCCGGAGGGGAGCCGGAGCATCACGGGCGATCTCGGCGAGTTCAAGAGCGGCCTCTTTTACCTCGCCAAGAAGCGCCCCGACATCGAGCTCGTGCCGGTCCACATCGACAACCTCAACCGCATCCTCCCCCGCGGTGAGTTTCTCCCCGTGCCCCTCCTCTCCTGCATCAGCTTCGGCCCTCCGATGTGGCTGGAGCACGGCGAGGCGAAGGCCAGCTTCCTCGCCCGCGCGCGGAAGGCCGTGCAGGCGCTCAAGGAATGAACGCCCGGCCATGAACGACATCCGCACGATCGCCCTCATCGCCGGGGTGCTCCTCCTCCTCACGGTGGCCACCGCCGTCGGGCAGTTCCTCGCCCGCCACCCTGACCGCGGCCTCGACCCGGCCGCCGTGAACGCCTTCAACCTCCGCCTCCGCGGCTGGTGGATCATCTGCACCGTTCTCGCCGCGGCCTTCTGGCTCGGGACGACGACGACGGTGGTACTCTGTGGGCTCGTGTCGTTCTGGGCCCTCCGCGAGTTCATCACGCTTACCCCCACGCGCAAGGGGGACCACCGCGCGCTGTTCTGGGTGTTCTTCCTGTTCACGCCGCTCCACTACGTCCTCGTCGCCTACGACCGCTACGACCTGTTCAGCGTCTTCCTCCCCCTCTACGGCACGCTCTTCGTGCTTGCCCGGGTGGCGATGGCAGGCGACTACAAGCGCTTCCTCGAACGGACGGCGAAGATCCAGGCCGGCCTGGTCGTCTGCGTCTACTGCCTCTCCTTTGCTGCGGCGCTCCTCCACGTGCCGATCCGCGGTCAGGAGCCGGGCAGCGGCGCCAACTTCCGCCTCCTCTTCTTCCTCATCCTCCTCGTCCAGTTTGCCGACTGCATGCAGTATGTCTGGAGCCGGATGGCCGGCCGGCGGCCCGTGGCTCCCGAGGTAAGCTCGACGCGCACCTGGGAGGGCCTCCTCGGCAGTGCCACGAGCACGGCCCTGCTCGCCGCCGTCCTCTGGTGGGCGGCCCCGCCGTTCGAGCCCTGGCAGGCGGCGCTTGTCGGCTTCGTCGTCGCGGTGATGGGCTTTGCCGGCGGGATGACGATGTCGGCGATCAAGCGCGACCGGGG
>CAJAYZ010000568.1 GCA_903949225.1 uncultured Planctomycetaceae bacterium | reverse complement strand
TCGAGCGGGCGTTCGTCGAGCCCGATGGATCGTTCGTGTGGGTGGGGCCGGGGGGGGACGAACGCTGGCAGATCGACGGCAACGCGTACGAGCGCCACGGTCATGTCCTCGTCGTGGAGACGAAAGGAAGCTGCCCCGAGGACATTTTCGACCTCTTTCTCGCAGTTTGGGGCTGGCCGGGGCAGGCCTTGGCCGTGCAGTTGGTGCGCGCCGGAGTGTTTGTCGATGAGCCGACCTTCCGCCGTCACGCCGTGGCGCATGGTCTGCCCGGTTGAAGGCCCGATCCCCGTCGCTCTGGCCGGGTGGGCGGTCGGGTGGGGCAGACTCTGCGGGGGGAAAGGCCCCCGGGGGTGGCAGACTGTTCCGGCGGCGGACCGATTCCGCGCGGTGTCTCGCTGGTCTGCCGATACGACGAATGGGGCGGAAACCCCGGTGGATCGTTCGTCACCTCGGTCGGAGTTTGCGGGCATGGAAATGAACATCGGCATGCGGGGCGGGAAGCGGTTCGGCCGCTGGCTGTGGATCGGCATAAGCTGTCTGCCGACGGTGGCCATCCCCGGCATCGTGACGCTCCCGGGCACCACGCAAGCGCTCCTCCGGGCTGACGAACCGCTCGGCGTGGCAGCCTCCTATGGCGCGGGAGTCCACGCCTACTACGACGGCAACTACCAGACCGCCTACGACGCGTTGACCGCCGCCATCGAAGCCGGCACGCTCGATCCGCGGGCCTACTACTACCGCGGCTTGACGTCCATCAAGCTCGGCAAGATCGACGACGAGATCAACGGCGACTTCGCCGAGGGGGCAAGTCGCGAGACGATGGGCCGCGGTGGGATCTCGATCTCTCGGTCGCTCGAACGCGTTCAGGGTCGTGACCGCCAGCGTCTCGAAGCCTACCGGCAACGCGCCCGTGTCGCCGCCGTGCAGCGTGATGAGGCGGCGATCCGGCAACGGTACATTGGGGTCGAGGAAACCGCCCCCGACATCCTCCGCCGCCGCGTGCCCAACGCCGCGACGACGCCGGCCGAAGCGTTGAATGCGCCGGCCCCGAAGCCGCGTGGCCCGGCCACCCGTCCGGCCCCCAAGCCGCGCGATCTCCCCGCGACGCCGCGCAAGGCCCCGGCCGAACCGCCTGCTGAAGACGATCCGTTCTCGGCCCCGCCGTCCGGACGTGCCACCGACGACCCGTTCGGCGACGAGCCGCTCCGCGATGACCGTCTCGATCAGCGCGACGAGCGGATGGAGGAGAGTGCCGCCGAAACCGACGACGGTTTCGACCAGCGCGACCGGACGAGGGAAGAGGCGGCGGCCGAACTCGACGATTCCTTCGACCAGCGCGATGCCCAGCAAGAACGCGAAGCCGCCGGCGGGTTTTGAAGATCGCTCGTCAGAAGCCCTCGAGCCCTCCGCCGGCTTCTGGCGCCGGGGCTTGGGCCGCCGCATCCCTGCGGCGGACCGGCGTCCCCAGCGAGATCGTCGCTCAAACTGACAGGGGCTCATCGCCGTGAACGCTTCAGCGGCGCTTGTCGCCAGGATCGACGGTGAACTCGCCAAGTCGACGTTCGTCGACTCGCATTCCCACATCGATCCCCACGCCCCGTCGGCGCGAACGCTGGCCGACATTCTCGGCTACCACTACTACACCGAATTGGTGCATTCGGCCGGGACGCCGCGGGAAGCGATCGAGGGGCCGGGGCTCGACGAGGAGTCGCGGGTCGCGCGGATCGTTGCGGGGCTCACGCACCTCACCAACACCATCCAGCATGCCTGGCTGATGGAGATTGCCCGCGACCTGTTCGGCTTCGTGGGGGATTCGCTCACCCCCTCCAACTGGCCGGATCTCGCCCGGAGAGTACGGGAGCGTTCGGCCGATCCGGGCTGGACCGCCACGGTCCTGGCGAAGAGCCACATCGAGGCCGTCTTCCTCACCAACGACTTCGACGATCCCCTCGAAGGCTTCGACACCTCCCTCTGGGTGCCCTGCCTGCGCGTCGACGAACTCGTCTTCCACACCGGGAAGCCGGGCGTGCTCGAGCGGTTGGCTCGGACGTCGGGCGTTGAGCCTGGCGATCTCGGGCGCCTCGGGCAGGCAGTCGCGGCGGTCGCCGATCGATTCGTGCGGAGCGGGGCGCGGGCGGCGGCGATCTCGCTCCCCCCCGACTTCCGTCCCCGCCCGGTCGATGCCGCGGACGCCGGACGGGCGCTCTCAGCGGTCCTGCGGGATGGCCTCGCCGCTCCCGCAGCGGACCGCTCGGCACTCTCGGCCCACCTCTTCTGGACGATCGCCGGCATCTGCCAGGATCGCCATCTCCCCTTCGACCTCATGATCGGGGTCCGCCGGGCCGTCTATCCCGGTGGGGTCCACCAGGGGCAGGATCTCCTCGACGGGCGGTTGTCGCTGGCCGACTACGCGCCGCTGTTCAATGCCTTTCCGAGGGTGCGCTTCCCGGTGTCGGTGCTCTCTCGGCCGCTCAACCACGAACTCGTCAGCTTCGCGTGGATCTTTCCCAATGTCCTGCCGTTCGGCCATTGGTGGTATGCCAACACGCCGTCGACCATTCATTCCGATCTCGAGCAGCGGATCGAGGCGGTGCCGCGGACGAAACTCCTCGGCTACTACAGCGACATGTACAAGGCGGAGTTCGGGTATCCGAAGTTCGCGATGTACCGCCGAACGCTCGCTCGGGTGCTTGCCGATCGCTTCGTCGTCGAGCGTGGGTGGGGCGAGGAGCGGGCGGTCGACCTCGGGCTCGACCTCCTCGTCCGCAATCCACGGCGCGTCTTCTACGACTCCGATCCGAGCTGAAGCCCGGCGGCAAACAGCCAGCCCCAGCCAGCGATGAGGAGCACGCCACCGATCGGCACCACCGCGCCGAGAATCTTCAGGCCGGTGAAGGCGAGGATCGCCAGCAGCCCGCTGAAGATCAGCGTGCCTGAGAGGAAGCAGGCCCCCGAGACCCACAGCCGGCGACGACAGACGGCGGTCGCAGGGAGGGCGGAGGCGATCGCCACGACGAGCAGGACCAACGCGTGGAAGAGCCCGTAGCGGACGGCTGTCTCCCAGTTGGCAGCCTGCCCGTTGGCCTCGAAGTGGGCCTTGAGACCATGGGCCCCGAAAGCGCCGGCGGCGACGCCGATGCCGCCGAGGATGGAGCCGGCGAGAAACCAGATGCGAGCCATGAAGGGGAGCCTGTGGACAGGGGCTGGAGAGGCCGTCGGCCCTTGTGAAGTCGAGCCGAAAAGGCTCCCGCCGCGGTGAGGGTCAGGGGCGGTTGACCCCGAGGAGTTTGTCTTCCTCCTCCTCCTGGATGATGATCCGCGGCGTGACCATGAGCATCAGACTGTCGGTCGTTCGCCCCATGCCGACGTTCTTGAAGAGCCGGTTGATGTAGGGGATCTTCGAGAGGATCGGCACGCCGAACTCGTTGCGCCCCTCGCGGAGACGCTTGATGCCGCCGAGGAGCACCGTGCCGCCGTCGGGCACGCTCACCGTCGTCGTCACCGACGTCGTGATGTATTCCGGCTGCTGGATCGTCGTGCCGCTGGAGCGGACGGTCTGTTCGTTGGATGTCTTGGCGTTGAGGCCGAGCGAGGCCCCGAGTGGGTTTTGCCCCTGCTGGCCGACGCCTCCGTCGAGCCCCGACTTCTCGTCGGCACTCTTCGTCGAGGTCGAGCGGGAGCCCTCGAACTGGAACTCCTGAACTTTCCCGATCTGTGAGAACCGCGGGATGAGGGTGAGGCGGACGAACCGCCGGTCGTTGGAGACGACGGCCTGAACGTTGACACTCGTTCCCTCGTTGAGGACCGTGATCACCGGTTGCTGGGCGGCGGCGAAGTCGCCGACGACCGGGATCACCGAGGTCACGAACGGCCTCGACACCGAGTCGTTGATGAAGGCGTTTTGGCCGTTGAAGAGCGTCACCTTCGGGGCCTGCATGACGTTCGAGCGGGTATTGCCCTGGGCGGCCTGGATGAGGAAGTAGGCCTCGATGTCGGAGAGGATCGCGAACCCGAACGTCGCCGCCGACGTCGTCGGATCGGGGAGGCCAGGCATCGAGGGCACCTGACCGCCTCCGAAGCTGTTCTGCCGGAAGGGGATCGAGTAGAAGTTCGAGACCGGCGCGCCGTTGAGCGTCTGGTTTTGGCCGACGTTCCCGATCCGGGCCACGCCCGGGTTTCCGGCGTTGTCGAGGCCGATCGTTTGCGACGGGCCGCCGGGGCTGGCGGGGATCCCGAGGGAGAAGGGAGATGTCGAACCACCGCCCGAGGTCGGGACGGCGGTCATGTTGAGCGGATCACGGACGTTCGACTGGATGTTGAAATCGAAGTCGACGCCGATTCGCTCGAAGAACGTGTCGTTGAGTCGGATGAAGCGGACCTCGATCGCCACCTGGAGATCCTGGAGGCGACGGAGTTGCTGGAGGAGGTCGGCGATCTCGTCGTGCACCTCCTGCGTCTGGCTGACAACGATGCTGAGATTCGTCGGGAAGGGCTGGATCGCCCCCTGACCGCCGACCGTGTTCCACGTCTGCGGGGCGACCGTGTTTTGGATCAGGTCGATGAGCGACTGGAAGTCGGCCTGGGCACCACCGACAGCCGGTCCACCGAGGAGGGGCACTCCCCCGGAGCTGCCGACCTGCGGGGCGTTGCCGCCGACGCCGGGGATCTGGGCGAGATTGTTGCCGTCGAGTGGGGTGTCGGTGCCGGCCCGGGCGACCGCCCCAGGGGCGGGGCCGGTCTGGACGGAGAGATTGGAGAGCGTCGAGAGCCGCGAGTAGCCGCCGTTGATGGCGCCGTCGAGGCCGGTGTCGTCGGAGACGAAGTTCGGGATCGGGATGACGAGATCGGCGACTTGATACGAGACGCTGAAGACCTGCCCCTTCATGAGCCGCGGGCTCGTGATCTTGAGCACTTCGTCCTTGACGCAGTAGTCGAGGTGAAGCGGCTCCAGGAGGAGCTTGAGAGCGCTCTTGAGCGTGATCTTCTGCTCGAGCGAGATGGTGACGGGTGTGTCGCTCCTCACTCCCTCCGACTCCATCCCGACCATGTCCAGATGGATCGGCACCTCAGCCTGCTTGGCGAGAGAATCGAGGACGGCCGCGAGGGGCTCGCCGCGGTGGACGGCGACGACCTGAGCGGAGAGCTTCTTGTGGATCGCGGCCTCGGCCGGCGAAGCGCGTCCGCGTCCCTCACCCTCGAGGCGGTTGCGGTTCTTGGTCAGATCCTCCCAATCCTTCGTGGCTGGGAACTCGATCGGACCAACGAACGGCGTGCTCGAGCGGTCGACGTCGACCATCGCCTCGATGAAGCCGTCTTCCTTATCTCCGGCGATCGACTTTTGCGTGTCGAGGCGGCGGATCATTCGGCTCTGTGAGAGGAGTTGGCGGACGACAGGATTGTCGGGGGAGAGCTGGGCGGCTTTCTTCGCCAGTGCCTCTGCCTCGGCGTAGCGGCGCTCGTCGATCATTGTGTTGTATTCGTCCACGATCATCGCCAGACGCTGGTCGACCTCGACCTTCTTGGCCCGCTCGCGATTGATCTTCGACTCGATCTCGGCGTTCTTCTTGTCGAGGGCGATCTCGGAGGAACGCTTGCCGGTCATCTCCTCGATCTCGCGACGGGCGCGATCGATGCGCTTCGTGAGTTGGGTGCGGGTCTCGGTGGGGATGTCGGCGGCAGCCACATCGGCGGCAGCGGTATCGAGGAGCTCGAGGGCCTCCGCAGCCGATCGCTGGGCCGCCCGGCGGGCTTCGAGTTGGCGGGCTGCTACCTCGGCCGAGAGGCGGGCGACGATCAGGTCGCGGGGGAGGTTGGCCTGCCCAGCGGGAGCAGCCTGAGCCTCGACGGGCGTCGGGGTTTGACGCTGGGCCGCCGAACGACTCAGCGCTTCTTCGATGACGCGACGGGCATCGGCGGCGCTGGCGCTGCCAGTCTCCTCCTCGGCAGCGGCGACTTCTGCGGCGGGAACGGGGAGCGCTTCCACGGCATCGTCGGCGACGAGAGCCCCGGGGGCGGCAAGGACCGTCAGGGACACCCCCGCCAGCCAGACCCAGCCGGAGGCCGGGACTTGGTTACGGACCGACTGCGGGCTCGGCGTTGGCCGACCGGTGCCGGCTGCAGCGTGGATGTGGCGAAAGCGTGCCATGGACATGATCCCCGTGGATGGGAGAACCGTGAGGGCGGGATAGGTACCGGCCCCGGGGGGAACGGGTCAAGGGCATCCATCGCCGCGAAAACCGAGGTTTTCGGCCCCTGAGCCCGGGCCCATGCCACGCTCACGGCGGGAATTCGTGGAATTCGGGCGCCTGCGGGCACTGGCCTGCCGCCCTCGAGGAGGGGGCGATTTCTTTCGAATTCCCAGTCGGGCTCGTCAGCCGGTGCCGGTTTTCGGTCGTTCGAGGGCCCGCTCGAGCGTGTCGAGGAGTTGGTCGACGCGGAACGGCTTGAAGAGGACGAGGTTGATCCCCGCCTGCCGGGCTTTGACGATCGAATGCCCCGGGTCGTAGCCGAAGCCGGTCATGAGGACCAGCGGCACGTCGACGAGGATCTCGCTGAGGCGGAGAAAGAGTTGGTAGCCCGACATGTCGGGGAGCCGGATGTCGGAGAGGATCACGTCGTAATCCTCGTCTCCGGCGGCCCGCACCATCGAGGCGGCTTCGGCGCCGTCGCGGGCCGTCTCCACGATGCTGCCGTTGCGTTCGAGGAGGCAGTGGGCGGCCGCGCGGACCTGTTCGTCGGCATCGACGACGAGGATCCGCTTGCCGGTCAGCGCCCGCCGCCGCTCGCCGCGGCGATGCTGGGCGTGGGCCGTGCTCGGCGTCATCTTTTCTCCCACCTTTTGGATCGCCTGCTTGATGTCACGGGCGTTGCGGAGGATCCGCTGGAGCCGCTCCACGACATCAGCATCGTGGCCGATGTAGCGTTCCATGACGTTGACAGCGTCAGTGAGAATATCGTCGATCGGCAGGGCGACTGCCCCGTGGATCGCCTCGACGCTCTCCGCCGTGGTGGAGGCCTTCTCGGCGACGAGGAGCTCGAGGGTGTTGAGGGCGGCCGCGACGTCCCGGGAAAAGATCTCGAGAAACTGCATGTCAGTGTGGGAGAAGCCCCCCGGCTCGGGGCTCTCGACGTTGAACGTCCCGATCACGTGCTCATGGAGCATGAGCGGCACGGTGAGCGAGCTTTTTGCCCCCTTGCACCCTTCGAGATAGCGGGGGTCTTTCGTCGTGTCGTTGCAGAAATAGCTTCGTCCCGTGGCGGCGACATAGCCGGTCACCCCGTTGTGTTCCGTGCGGGCGAAGAGGATCCGGGCCTCCGCCTCCGGTTGCATTCCCTCGGCAAGGAGCGGTTCGAGCCGGCCGGTCTTGCGATCGAGGAGGCGGATCTCGACGACGTCAAACAGCAGAAGATCGCGCGAATAATGGAGAATGTTGCTCTTGAGGAGGTCGATCCGCTCCTCGATCGTCATGTCGGCCAGTTCGGCCGGCGACAGATCGGCCAGTTTCTGGCCGGCCTGATGGATGGCGGCCCGCTTCTGCTGCTCGAGGATCGTGTGGGTGACGTCTCGGATGCTGACGACGACATGGTCGGCGGCCGGCCAGTCGGTCGCGGCGGAGGACTCGGTGGCGAGGAGCGGGGCGGCATTGAGGTGGAGATAGCGGTTGTCGGCGGTTCGCAGCGTCGCGCCGGAGATCCGCCCCGACGCGAGGGCGGCGTGGAACGGGCTGAACTCGGGGCCGAGAATCTCCGGATGGCCGAGGGCGGTGAGGAAGCCGACCCCGCAGACTTCCTCCCGGCCGCACCACTGCCGGAAGCGGGCATTGGCCCAACGGATCGTGTCGCCGGCATCGAGGAGGACGACGCCATCGGGAACGTTTTCGAGGATCCGTTGCGCCCGCACCGACGTGACGAGCGGCCCGTCCGCTGACACGAGCCCCCCGGTGAGGATCACGCCGGCGACCCGGGGGCCGCGGCCGATGCGGGCGACGGCCGCCGCCAAGCCGTCGATCGCTTCGAGCGGGGCTCCGGCCACGAGGGGCTGGGCTGCCGGGAAATCGGGAGGCGTTTGGGCCACATCGCCCGGGGCGGGGCGCCCACCGAGGTCGCCGGGGGCGGGGGGGATCGGGGCCCCTTCCGCATCGCGGACGACGAGATAGTTGGGTGAGTCAGGCACCAACGGCCCTCCCTGGGGGCGATCCCGATCCGCAGGAGAAGTATAAAATTCGTCGTGGCGGCCGCCAAATCACATTGAGCGTTGCCGCCCAACTCCACAAATCTATACTCCCAACGGCATCCCTTCCTCCGTTTGGAGAAGCCGCGCGTGACCCTGCCGTCGTTTGTTTCCCGCCATCAGTTCCTCATCTACCGGCTGTTCTCCCTCTCGGGTCTGATCCCGGTCGGTGCCTTCCTGGTCGTCCATCTGCTCACCAATGCCTCGGTGCTGGGGGGGGCTGCGTCTTTCCAGTCGCGGGTCGACATGATCCATTCCCTCGGGCCGCTCCTGATCCCGGTGGAGTTTGCGTTCATCTTCCTGCCGATGCTGTTCCACGCCGCGGTCGGATTCGCGATCATCGCCGGCGGGCTCCCCAACGTCGGCTCCTATCCCTACATGGGGAACGTTCGCTACACGCTCCAGCGGGCGACGGGGATGATCGCCTTCGCCTTCATCCTCTGGCACATCATCCAACTCCACTGGTTGGGGGCCCCGCTCGGCGGCGGCCGCTTCGATCCCCACCATGCCACGAGTTCGGCGGCGACCGTCATTGCGCCGCTCGGGGTATCGTTGCTCTACGCGATCGGCGTTCTCTCGGCGGTCTTCCACCTCTCCAACGGTCTGTGGACGATCGGCATCACCTGGGGCCTGTGGACCAGCCCCGCGGCGATGCAGCGGGCGAATGTCATCAGCATCATCGTGGGGGTCGTGCTTGCCGCGGCCGGGCTCGGGGCCATCGGTGGCCTCCGGTCGACCGATGTGGCCGCGGCCCGGCAGGTCGAGACCCGCATGGAAGACTTCAAGCGGATGATGGAGGGGCAGGCCCCTGGGGCCGCCGCCGGTGGGCATGGAGCCGCCGGATCGAGGGTCATCGTTCCCGCCGCCGACGCCATTGATCTCCGCGGTCCCTCCGAACCTTCGGCCCTCGTCATCCCCACCCCAACCACGTCCTCCAGCCCACCAGGAAACTGACACACCATGGCACAGCCCCGCGTCCTCGTCGTCGGCGGCGGTCTTGCCGGGCTCGCGGCCTCGATGCGCTTGGCCGAGCTCGGAGTCGATGTCGACCTCATGAGCCTCGTGCCGGTCAAGCGGTCGCACAGCGTCTGTGCCCAGGGGGGCATCAACAGCGTCAACGCGCTCACCCGCCAGCAGGGGGACAACGAGTGGAAGCACCTTGACGACACCGTTTACGGCGGTGACTTCCTCCAGCACCAGCCGCCGGTCAAGGAGATGGCCGACTGGGGCCCACGGATCATCGATCTCATGGACCGGCTCGGCGTGCCGTTCAATCGCACGCCGGAGGGATTCCGCGATCAGCGCCGCTTCGGCGGAACGCTCTACAAGCGGACGGCCTTTGCCGGCGCCACGACCGGCCAGCAACTCCTCTACGCCCTCGATGAGCAGGTGCGCCGGTTCGAGGTCGAGGGAAAGATCCGCAAGTACGAGTTCTGGGACTTCCTTTCCCCCGTCATCGACGACTCCGGTCGGTGCCGTGGGGCGGTCTGCCAGGACATGGTCTCGATGCAGTTTCGCTCGTTTGCCGCCGACGCGGTGATCCTCGCCACGGGCGGCTGCGGGCTCGTCTACGGCCGCTCAACGATGTCGATGGTCTGCACCGGCAGCGCGGTCAGCCGCGTCTATCAGGCTGGAGCGGCCTACGGAAACGGCGAGTTCATCCAGGTGCATCCCACCGCCATCCCAGGCGCCGACAAACTGCGGCTGATGAGCGAGAGTGCCCGCGGCGAGGGGGGCCGCGTGTGGGTGCCGAGGACCCCGCAGGACACGCGAGATCCGCGGACGATCCCCGAGGCGGAACGCTTCTACTTCCTCGAGGAACGCTACCCCAAGTACATGAACCTCGTTCCCCGCGACATCGCCACGCGGGAGATTTTCGACATTTGCACCACCGATGGCCTGTCGGTCGAGAAGGATCGACTCTGCGTCTATCTCGACCTGACGCACATCCCCAAGGAGACGCTCGACCGCAAGCTGGGCGGCATCCTCGACATCTACGAGAAGTTCCAGGGGGTCGACCCGCGGACGGCCCCGATGAAGATCTTCCCGGCGGTCCACTACTCGATGGGAGGGCTGTGGGTCGATTACGAGAGGAGCCCCACAGGGGGAATGCTCGAGGGCTCGCCGCGGAACCAGCAGACGAGTGTGCCGGGCCTCTACGCCATCGGCGAATGCGACTACCAGTACCACGGTGCCAACCGGCTCGGGGCCAATTCGCTCCTTTCCTGCATCTTCAGCGGGCTGTTTTGTGCCGCCGGGGTCCAGGCGTCGGCCGGGGCGAAGCGGGCCCCTGCTGCCGAGTCGCTCTACGCGGCGGCCCTGCGGCGCGAGGAGGAACGGCACGAGGCCCTGATCCAGCGTCGCGGCGGGGGTGAAAACCCCTACGGCATCCATCACGAACTCGGCGATCTGATGACTCGCGTCGCGACGGTCGTGCGCCGCAATGACCAACTCGCTCCCGCCTACGACGAGGTGTGTGCCCTCGAGGAGCGGTGGCGGCGGTGTTCACTCTCCGACACCGGCAACTGGACCAACCAAAACGTCGTGTTCACGAAGTCGCTCGGTGACATGTTTCCGCTGGCCAAGCTCATCATCAAGGGAGCCCTCCTCCGCGACGAGTGTCGGGGGGCCCACTACAAGCCCGATTTCGAGATGCCGGGGATCGCCGCGACCGACCCAGAGGGGAAGCGCCGCGAGGCCGAGGAATGGTGCGACCGCTTCGAGGCCAATACGAACAAGTGGCTCAAGTCGACGATCGCAAACCACGGGGCCGACGGACATCCGCAGATCACCTACGAGGATATCGACACCTCACTCATTCCCCCCCGTCCGCGGCTCTATGGCCTGGTTGGCGGCGAGGTGATCGAGGAGGTGTGGAGGGAACGCCTGCGTGCCCGAGAAGTCAACGGCGGGCAGGCAGCAACAAGGGAAGTCGGGGTCGGGGCCCAGTCTTGATTGTTGGTCGGTAGGTGGACGTGACGAACCACACACGGAGTCAAGCAACATGATCATGAAGACCGACGACCATGGCGGCCCGACCGCCGCCCGCACGATCCCGGTCCGGGTGCTCCGTCAGGACGCCCCCGGGCAGGAGAGCTACTGGGAGCGTCATGACGTTCCCTGGGAGCCGAACATGAACGTCATCAGCGTCCTCCAAAAGGTTGCCGCGATAGCGCGTTCGCAGGATGGTCGCCCGGTGGCCCCCGTGGCCTGGGATTGCAATTGCCTCGAGGAGGTGTGCGGTTCCTGCACGATGCTCATCAACGGGCGGACACGGATGGCCTGTTCGGCCCTTGTCGATCGGCTCCTCGAAGAGCATCCCGACGGCATTGAATTGCGCCCGATGTCGAAGTTCCCGGTCGTTCGCGACCTCGTCGTCGACCGTCGGCGTCTCTTCCACTCGCTTCAGCGGGTCAAGGCGTGGGTGCCTGTTGATGACTCCTTCGACCACGGCCCCGGGCCGCGGATCTCTCCGGAGGAACAGGAAGAGGCCTATCCGCTCGCTGAGTGCATGAGCTGCGGGTGCTGTCTCGAGGCCTGCCCCCAATTCACGCGGATCGAGACCCCCAAACGCGACGGGGAGACCGACGAGCAACTCGCAGCGCGGCGGACCGCCGCGTTCGACCAGGGCTTTATCGGCGCTCACGCCGTCAGTCAGGCTGTGCTGTTCAACAAGCACCCCACCGGCAAGATGATCGCCGACGAGCGGATGGCCGCGCTGACGGGCCCTGGGGGCATCCAGATGTGCGGCAACGCCCAAAATTGCGTCGCCGTCTGCCCGAAGCACATTCCGCTGACGCGTTCGATCGCCCGGGCCGGACGGTCGGCGACCCTGTGGGCCCTGAAGAAACTCTTTGATCGTTGAACAGATCGTGGAACGATGCCTGAAGAGCGAAAGAAACCGCGAAACAAGGCCTCTGGTGAGGACGTCAGACAACGCCTCAGCCGAAGCGACGATTGCCTGACCCCGCCAATCGTGGTAGTTTTCACGCACGGATGATCCCTCCGGAGCCGGTTCGGCTGTGGGGAGGGGTGCCGTGAGCGGTTCAGGACAGAACCAGGAAGGACTACGAGTGGCTTTGGAATCCGGCCGCGGGGCCCGTGACGACCGGCGTTCCAGGGATTGGTCGCCCGAAGAGTGGGCTTCGCAAAGCTGCGGGAGTCCGGCTTCCGCCAATTCCGACGGGATCAATCCTGTCGCCTCGCAGGCCGCAGCCATTGCGGGTGACTTCGCGAAACTCGGCCTCGCTCCGGCCACGCTCGCGGCTGTCGATCGCGCCGGCTATACCGTCCCCACCCCCGTTCAGGCGGGGCTCATCCCTCGGGCCCTGAAGGGGATCGACGTTCTTGGACAGGCCCGCACCGGAACCGGCAAGACGTGTGCCTTCGTCCTCCCGATTCTCGAGAGGGTGTCGCTGCCTTCGGAGCGCGGGGGCATCGGGCCGCGGGCGCTCGTCCTCGTCCCGACGCGCGAGCTTGCCGTTCAGGTTCGGGATGAGTTCGAGAAACTCGCCCACGGTTCGAAGATTCACTGCGTGGCCGTCTACGGCGGCAAGCCGATCCGCGGGCAGATCGACAAGCTGGCCAAAAATCCGGCTGTCGTTGTCGGCACCCCCGGGCGCGTCCTCGACCACATGAGTCGGGGGACGATTGACTTCTCCGGCTTGGAGATCGTGACGCTCGACGAAGCCGACAGAATGCTCGACATCGGATTCCGCCCTGACATCGAGAAGATCCTCCGTCGCTGTCCTGACAGCCGTCAGACGCTTCTCCTCTCGGCAACCGTTCCACCGCCGGTGGCCAAACTCGCCACCCGCTACATGCGTGATCCGGAGATCCTCGATTTCTCCACAGGGGAGATCGCGGTCGAAACGATCGAGCAGTTCTATTTCACCGTCGATCCGACGCGGAAGTTCGACCTCCTCGAGCGGCTCCTCGAGCGCGAACAGCCGCGTCAGGCGATCATTTTCTGTCGCACGAAGCGTGGCACCGACAAGGTGTTTGAGCGGCTCTCCCGACACCGAGCCCGGAAGGGCGGCGAGGAAGAGGTGGGCTGTATCCACGGTGACCTTGCTCAGAATGTCCGCGATCGCGTCATGAAGCAGTTTCGCGAGGGCGCGGTCAAGGTTCTCGTCGCCACCGACGTCGTCGGCCGTGGCATCGACGTCTCCGCCCTGTCGCACATCATCAACTACGACATCCCCGAGTTCTGCGACGATTACGTTCACCGTGTCGGACGTACCGGGCGGATGGGACGTGAGGGGTTGGCCTACACGTTTGTTGCGCCCGACGAGGGGCCGCAGTTGACCCGCATCGAGATGCGGATTGAAAAACTCCTCCAGCGCGACGAGATCCCCGGATTCGAGGCTTTCGACCGGCGTGCCAAGGCGGCCCCGATCCAGCAGACGGGCCCCGGTGGCGCTTTTATCGCCGCCGAGGGGCAGCCAGCCGCCCCGCCGCCTGAGCCCGAGGCGCCCAAAAAGCCGTCGGCGGCAGCGCTCCTCGGCAAGGGTCGCGGTCCGAAGCGTCATCGTCGGGCCCTCTGAGCCTCCGCACCGTCGCCCAAGACCGACCGGAGTTGCCAACGATGGCCCGCTCGACTGCAGGTGAACCACCGGGGGGCGGCCGGAAACGTGCTGTCCCCCGCTCTCCCCGTGCGGTGAAGCAGCGTCTCGAGAGCCTCGCCGATGCCGGGGTGCTCGATCTCCCCCGCGCGAAGCCCGGCCTCGATGGTCCCGAGGAGATGCCGACGGCGGACGCGGCGTCGCTGCCCGCCCGAGCGATGCCCCCAGCCTCCGTCGCACCGAAGGCCCCGGCGAAGCGAGGGGCAAAAGTGTCGGACGCCGCCAGCCGGCTCTCATCGCTCGAGATCCTCCGCACGGAAGTGGCCGGTTGCCGGGCCTGTGTCCATCTCGCCGAGGCCCGGACGAACACCGTCTTCGGGAGCGGCAATCCTGCTGCCCGGCTCTGTTTCCTCGGCGAGGCTCCCGGGGCCGACGAAGACGCCTCGGGGGAGCCGTTCGTGGGCCGGGCTGGGCAACTGCTCACGAAAATCATCGAGGCGTGCACGCTCACCCGGGACGAGGTCTACATTCTCAACGTTCTCAAGTGCCGTCCCCCTGAGAACCGTCGGCCGGAGCCGGAGGAGGTGGCCAACTGCCGTGGCTACTTCGAGCGGCAGATCGAGGCGATCCGGCCGGAGTTCATCTGTTGTCTCGGGACGTCGGCCGCCCAATCGCTTCTCCGCACCGACGAGACGATCGGGAAGCTCCGGGGCCGCTGGTTCGAATATGGCCCGGCGACGGTGATCTGCACCTACCACCCCTCCTACCTGTTGCGAAACCCCGCCGCGAAGCGCGATGTTTGGGACGACATGCAGCATCTCATGGCCCGAATGGGGATCGAGATGCCGCAAAAAGGACCTGGCGGCTGATCTTCCCCGTCTTGCTCCCGGTTTTCCAGGGTGGTGACCCTCGGCGTGACGGATCGGCTCAAGATGCCGGTCGTGCCGGTCCGAATGAATGGGTGGGTCTTGGGGGGGAACAGCCGCTGCTGGCTGTCGTCGACGGGTTTCGGGCCGGGTCACGGCACCGTCCGTCGGTCGCGATGTCGCCTGGGGAGGTGATATCGCGACGATCTTCAGCCGCCGGTCGGCGTTGCCATCCGGTCGGGTCGAATGCCACCGGGCCGAACAGGGGGAAAGCATGGATGCCGGGAACTCCACCATCAGCTGTGGCGGGCGAGGAATGAGGCTCGCGGTGATGGCTGTGGGCCTCTTGGCCACCGGCTGCACGATGTGCCCCGACCCCTTCGACTACGCCGGGCCGGTGCCCAATGGCTCGGTGGCTCAAAATGACTTTGCAGCCCGAAGCAACGGCATCCTTCCGGTCCGGGCCACGCCACTCCCCTGGCCCCCGATCGTCCAAGCGTCCCCCCAGCAGCCGACGCCCGCGGATGACCCCACCGCGGCAGAACCGGCGCTGATCGCCACCGCCCCGGATCTCTCCCCTGCCGTCGAGGTGGAGATCGTGCCGGTTTTCGGAGCGTCGCTGACGACACCGGTGGAGCCTGGAGACGATTCGACCACGGACCCTAACGGGAGGCCGGGGGAAGACCCGGAAACGGATCGCGAGACCGGCGACGGGGTGGCGGAGCCGGCGAGCGTCCCCTGGCCGGCCAGCACCAGGCAGATGACGCCGGCCCCTTCGACCCACGGCTTTGAGGGGGCCATGAGCCATCCCTACCTCCGCGAGTCGCGGCTGCCGCGGGAAATGCCCCCTGTGCTCATCCGCTGAGGGGCGTCCGGACGGCTTGGCTGCGGTCACGCCCCGCGGTGGAGTGTCGGATCGGGTCGCCAGCCATCGGGGACGATCGCATCCTTGGGAACGATCGCCACGCCGTCACGAACGGTGAAGGTGGTGCTGTCACCGATCTCGTCCCAGCCGTGGTCGTTGACGATCCGCGTCCGCGTGCCGATGCGGACATTCTTGTCGACGATCGCGCCTTCGATGATCGTGCCCTCACCGATGCCCATCGGTGGCAGGCCCCGGGCGGTGTTGGCGGTGATGTCCTCGGTGGTCTCGTAGTAGTCGCTTCCGAGGACAACCGAGTTGCGGATGACGACGTTCTTGCCGATCCGGCAGCGGAGGCCGATGACGCTGTTCTCGATCACCGCCCCCTGCTCGACGATGCAGCCGTCGGAAACGAGGCTCGCGCGGATGCTCGCCCCGTCGATCCGTGATGGCGGGAGGAACCGCCCACGCGAATAGATGGGGGCCTCGGCGCTGGCCAGTTCGAACGGCGGCGTGCTGCCGGCGAGGTCGAGGTTGCACTGGTAGTAGGAACGGATCGTCCCGATGTCCTCCCAGTAGCCGTCGAACGGGTGGAGAAACACCCGCTTCGTCCGGATCGCCGCCGGGAAGACCTCACGGCCGAAGTCCTGGTAGTCGGTCTTGCGGAGCAGATCGAGGAGGCAGTCGCGGTCAAAGAGGTAGATCCCCATGCTCGCCATCAGCGAGCGACCGTTCGACGGGATCCCCTGACGGTCGATCCACCCCGGATCGGTGCGGACCATGTCGAGTTCTGCCTTCGTCTGCGGCTTCTCGAGGAATCCCTCGACGCGCCCTTCATCGTCGAGCCGCATGATCCCCAGGCCGGAGGCGGCCTCCTCGTGGACCGGGATCCCGGCGATCGTGACGTCGGCCTTCCTCGCCATGTGAGTGGCGAGCATGTCGGCGTAGTTCATCCGGTAGAGTTGGTCGCCCGAGAGGATGAGGACGTGGCGGATGTCCGGCTGCTGGAGATAGCGGATGTTCTGCCGGACAGCGTCGGCCGTGCCCTGATACCAGCCGGAATTGTCGAGTGTTTGCTGGGCGGCGAGGATCTCGACGAAGCCGCCACTGAACGGATCGAAGGTGTAGGTCCGGCGGATGTGGCGGTGAAGGCTGACGGAGTTGAACTGCGTCAGAACATAGATCCGCTGGACCCCACTGTTGATGCAGTTGGAGAGGGGAACGTCGATGATTCGGTATTTCCCCGCCAGCGGCACGGCAGGCTTGGAGCGGTCGCGGGTGAGGGGATAGAGCCGCGTCCCGCGGCCACCGCCGAGGACCAATGCCAGGACCCGCTGCACACTCATGCTGAAAAACACCCTTCCACGGAGGTCGGTCGGACACCCGCCCGCCGATCATGCTACGGAAACCGGGTCACCCCCGCCAATTCGGTTTTTGTTGGGGGATGTCAGGAGTTTTCAATTCGTGGCCTCTCGGAAGCGATCCTGCGGTGGGGCCTTTAGGCTCCGCGGACGACGAAGTTCACCATCCGCCCCGGGACCGTGATCACCTTCACGATCTGTTTTCCGGCGAGGAGTTCGGCGATTCGAGGGTCGGCCGCCGCGGCAGCCTCGAGGGCTGGAATGTCAGCGTCGGCCGGGACCGTCACCCTGGCCCGCAGCTTCCCCCCGATCTGCACCGGAATCTCGACCGTATCGTCCTTCAGCCACTGCTCCTCCACTGTTGGCCAAGAAGCGAGGGAAACCGGCGCCGGCTTCCCCAGCACTTCCCACAACTCCTCCGCCAGATGCGGGGCGAAGGGGGCCAGTGCCACGACGAACGGCTCGAGCACCCCCCGCGGCTTCCGTTCCAGCGGTGTGAAATAGTTGACAAACTCCATCATCCGCGCGATCGCGGTGTTGAAGGAAAGCGCGGGGACGTCTCTGGTGACCTTCTCGAGCATCCGGTGGAGCTCGCGGAGTTGGTCGTCGGTCGGGGCATCGTCAACCACCTGTGGCGAGAGGACAACCTCATCGGCCCGGTCGTCGACCACGAGCCGCCAGCAGCGGTCGAGAAACCCACGGACGCCGCTGACGCCGGTCGTGGCCCAAGGCTTGGTCGCTTCGAGCGGGCCCATGAACATCTCGTAGAGGCGGAGCGAATCGGCGCCGAACTCCTTCACGACCGTGTCCGGATTGACGACGTTGCCGCGGGCCTTCGACATCTTGTAGGCCCGGCTCTCGACGCGGATCTTCGGCCAATCGCGGAGGACGAAGTGCTCCCCCTGCTTCTCCACCTGATCGGCGGGGAGCTTGGCCGCGACATCCTCGGGCGTCCGCTTCTCCGCCGACACCCACCCCCCCTTGGTGCTCCGATAGCCGGTGAACTCCATCTCGCCGAGGATCATCCCCTGGTTGACGAGCTTGCCAAAGGGCTCGGGGAGGGAGACATGGCCACGGTCATAGAGGACCTTGTGCCAGAAGCGCGCGTAGAGGAGATGGAGCACGGCGTGCTCAGCCCCGCCGATGTAGAGATCGACCGGCATCCAAGACTTCTCGATCGCCGGATCGATGAAGCGGTCGCTGTTGCGCGGGTCGAGGAACCGCAGGTAATACCAGCACGAGCCGGCCCACTGCGGCATCGTGTTGGTTTCGCGGCGGTAACGCTTGCCGTCACGCTCGACAAACAGCCACTCGGCCGGGGATCGCGACAGGGGAGGATCGGGGGTGTCCCCGGGCTTGAAGTCGGTGAGGTGGGGGAGGTTGACCGGCAGTTCGGATTCGTCGACGGCGCGGATCGCGCCGGTCGGCTTTCCATCGGGGCCGAGCTCGTGGAGGATCGGAAACGGCTCCCCCCAGAACCGCTGCCGGCTGAACAGCCAGTCGCGGAGCTTGTAGTTGACCGCCGGCCGTCCGAGCCCGGCATCGGCGAGATCAGCAGCCACCTTCGCGATGAAGGTCTGCGTCTCCATCCCCGTGTAGGGGCCGGAATTGACCGCCTTGCCGTCGCCGGTAAACAGCGTCCCGTCGTGGCCGTGGCCCGAGAGCGGTTCGACGACCGCGATGATCTCCAGGCCGAACGTCTTGGCAAACTCCCAGTCGCGGTCGTCGTGGGCCGGCACGGCCATGATCGCGCCGGTCCCGTAGGTGGCGAGGACGTAGTCGGCCACCCACACCGGCACCGGCTTGCCCGTGAGCGGATGAATGCAGTGCGAGCCGGTGAAGACGCCGGTCTTCTCCTTGGCAAGATCGGTGCGGTCGAGATCGCTCTTCCGCGCGGCGGCTTCGCGGTAGATCCGGATCGCCTCCTGCTGTTGGGGCGTCGTCAGCGTGTCGACGAGGGGATGCTCCGGAGCGACGACGAGGTAGGTGACGCCGTAGAGGGTGTCGGGGCGGGTCGTGTAAACGCGGAGGGCATCCGCCGCCGGCTGCGGCGGGAATCCCGCGGCGATCCGGGCCGACTGCCACGAGGCGAACGTGGCTTGACCAGAGCCTGTGGTGGCAATCGCGAAGTCGACCTCGGCGCCGGTGCTCCTTCCAATCCAGTCGCACTGGAGCTTCTTGATGCTCGACGGCCAGTCGAGGGGCTCGAGTTCGCTTTCCAGCCGGTCGGCGTAGGCGGTGATCCGCAGCATCCATTGACGCAGCGGGATGCGGACGACCGGATGGCCACCGCGCTCGCTCACTCCCCCGATCACCTCTTCGTTGGCGAGCACCGTGCCGAGGGCCGGGCACCAATTGACGGGGGCCTCCGATTGGTAGGCGAGGCGGTGCGAGTCCCTGTAGGCGGTGATGGCGGCTGCGCCGCGCGCCGACACCTCGGCGGGAATCGGCAGTTCGGCGATCGGGCGCCCCTTCTGCTGCGTCGAGTCGAACCAGGTATCGAAGAGGACGAGGAAGATCCACTGGGTCCAGCGCACGTACTCCGGATCGGTGGTCGAGAGGACCCGATCCCAGTCGTAGCTGAAGCCGAGCATCTTCAACTGACGGGTGAAGTTGGCGATGTTGCGCTCCGTGCTCTCCCGCGGCGGGGTGCCGGTGCGGATCGCGTATTCCTCGGCCGGGAGGCCGAAGGCGTCGAAGCCCATCGGGTGCATCACGCTCGTGCCACGCATCCGCTCGAAGCGCGCGACGATGTCGGTGGCGGTGTAGCCCTCGGGGTGCCCGACGTGGAGCCCCTCGCCGCTGGGGTATGGGAACATGTCGAGGACGTACGTCTTGCGGGCCCCAGGGAGGCGGGGGGTCGCGAACGTGTCGTGCGACTCCCACCAAGACTGCCACTTGGGCTCGATCCGGGCGGGCTGATAGCGGGGCATGATGGATTCCGAGAGGGCGGGAAGGCAGGCGGCTTTCCTGCGAAAACTCCGCAGATTCTAATGGGCCGTGGCCTTCGGAACAGTCTGGCCCGAAAGCCCAGCCCCGGATCGATGCATGCAACCCCTGACAGCAGCCCCCACGCCGCCCCCCGCGGGCGCCTCCCCCACGCTCCTCGGCACGGGGCCCGACCCCGCTGGCGTCGCCACGCTTCCCCGCGCCCTCGTCCGGGCATGCCGGTTGGCCGGGGGGCGGATGAAAGTCGCCGACTCCCTCGGCACGCGGCTCTCCGGCCGCTCGCTCCTCATCCGCATCCTCTGCGCCAAGCGGGTCCTCGAGCGGGTCCTCGCCCCCGATGAGCAGCGCGTCGGGGTCATGCTCCCACCGACGGCAGCGACGGCGATCGTCAATGCGGCCCTGGTGCTCATGGGACGCGTGGCGGTGAACCTCAATTACACCACGAGCCAGCAGATCCTCGATCTCTCGATCGAGAGAGCGGGGCTGCGGCGGGTTCTCTCGAGCCCCGTCTTCCTCGCCCGCGTCAAGCTCTCCCTCGGCGAGCGTCTCCTCGATGCCACGGAGCTGAAGTCGCGGCTGACCCGCTTCGACACCCTCGTGGCCGCAACGCAGGCCACCTGCCTGCCGCTGGCCATGCTCGAGCGGACGCTCGGACTCGACCGCCTCCGGGCCGATGACGTTCTCACCGTGATCTTCACCTCCGGATCGACCGGCGATCCGAAGGGGGTGGTGCTCTCCGAGGAGAACGTCGCGTCGAACGTCCGCGCGATCGGTCAGATCCTCCATGTGTCGTCGGCCGATGTCGCGCTTGGGGTTCTGCCGTTCTTCCATTCCTACGGCTACACCGCGACGTTCTGGACGCCGCTGGTTCTCGATGCCGGCGTCGTCTTCCACACCAACCCCCTCGATGCCCAAGCCATCGGTGCCCTCGCTCGCGAACATCATGCGACGATCCTCATGGCGACGCCGACCTTCCTTCGCACCTACCTCCGCCGCACCCCCGCCGAGGACTTCTCGACGCTCGAGGCGGTCTTCGGATCGGCTGAGAAACTGCCACGCGAGGTGAGCGACGCCTTCGAGGCGAAGTTCGGCATCCGGCCGAGCGAGGCCTATGGGGCGACCGAGATGTCGCCGCTCATCGCCGCCAACATCCCCCCTGCCAGGCACCTTCCCGGATCCCCTGCCGATGCCCGTGAGGGGACGGTCGGTCGGCCGATCCCGGGCTGCCGCGCCCGGGTCACGGCGCGCGATTCGATCGAGCCGCTGCCCGTCGGGAAGGAAGGGATGCTGTGGATCACCGGCCCGAACGTCATGCAGGGCTACCTCGACCGTCCCGACCTCACCGCCCATGTGATTCACGATGGCTGGTACTGCACGGGTGACATCGCGAAACTCGACCTTGACGGCTTCATCACCATCACCGGGCGTGAAAGCAGATTTTCCAAGATCGGCGGGGAAATGGTGCCCCATCTCCCGATTGAGGAGGCGGTGAATGCCGAACTCGGCTCGGGAGGCGACGAACTGATGGCTGTCGTGGCCGGGGTTCCCGACGCCAAAAAAGGGGAGCGGATCGTCGTGCTTCATCTCAAGACCGAACGCGATCCGCACGAAATCTGCCGGGGGCTCGCCGCCCGCGGCCTTCCAAACCTCTGGATTCCGGCGCCCGACAGTTTCACCGAGGTGGAGGCGATCCCGGTGCTCGGATCTGGCAAGCTCGATCTCCACTGGCTTGCCGCTGAGGCCAACAAGCGTTTCGGGACCGTTGGAGAGCCGTCATGAATGAACCCTCTTCCGCCACCTGGATCAGACCGCTGCTTGGTCGCGCCGATGACATGCGGGCCGAGGTCTGGCTGCGCTGCACGCCCCCGGCCGCCGGGGCCGCAGCAATCGGCCCGCTGCTCGTCGTCTCCGGGACCCTCGTCGGTCCCGAGTGCTCCACCGCCGCCACGCTCCCCACGACGGTTAGCCTCGTCGATCAGGGAACGGTTGAGGGGCAGCCGCCGCTTGCCAGGGGGGTATGTACCGAGCCGGGCTTCTGGACACCGGAATTGCCGAATCTCTACCGGGCCGAGGTGACGCTGCGTCGCGGCGACGACGTTGTTGCTTCCGGTCGACGGATGATCGGGCTGCGGCGTCTCGGTGTGAAGGGGCGGTCGCTGTCGCTCGATGGACGGCGGTACGTTCCACGCGGGGTGGCTTGTCAGGCCGATCCCGCGCGGCTCGACGAGCTGCGGCAACTCTCGGCCGTGGCTGTGGTCGGATTCCCCACTGTGGCCGATCCGGCTGCCAAATCATCCGCGGTGAGCCTCGACGCGATGCTCACCACGGCCGACCGGATCGGGGTGGCCGTCGTCATCCGGCTCGGGGCGTCCACGGGCGCTGCGGTCGACCCGAGCATCCTCCAGGAACGCCTCGAAGCCTGGGCAGCGCATCCCTCGGTGTTCCTCGTCACGCTTCCCTCCGGCTCGGCCGGCGTCGCTGCGATCACCGGCGGCCCGCGTCGGGGCACGATGCTCTTCGGCCTGGAGGTCGACGGCCTCGATCCGCCGCCGCCTCTCCCTGACCGTGGAGTCGACCTGCTCGTCGTGAGGCTGCCAGAGCACGGCCTGCCACATGGGGCCTGGCAGCAGACGCCCCCGCTCCCACTCGTGGCAGCGATCA
This sequence comes from uncultured Planctomycetaceae bacterium, assembly GCA_903949225.1. Taxonomy (GTDB): domain Bacteria; phylum Planctomycetota; class Planctomycetia; order Pirellulales; family UBA1268; genus QWOP01. Next base: position 1,194 of record CAJAYZ010000568.1, on the reverse strand, counting down.
AGGAGATCGATCTGCCGTCGGCCGCCGTGGCGCGGGGGGCGTGCGACCGGCTCCAGGCCAGTCTGGCAGCCTGGGCCCGCCCAGAGCTCCGCAACCAACCTTGGGATTGGGCCGGGTATCTCGTCACCTGAATGGCCGTCGAGACGCGCCTCTCCCGGAGATCACTCGATGCCTTTCGACGCCGATCGCTATTCCCGTCAGGTCCGTTTCGCGCCGATCGGCGCGGCCGGACAGGAGCGGCTGGCAGCGGCGCATGTGGCGCTCGTCGGCTGCGGGGCGCTCGGCGGGGTCGTGGCCATGGCGCTGGTCCGCGCCGGGGTCGGTCGGATTCGGATCATCGACCGCGACGTGCCCGAGCTTTCCAATCTCCCCCGTCAGGTGCTCTTCGACGAGGCCGACGTCGCGGCCGGTCTCCCCAAGGCGGTGGCAGCGGCCAGTCACCTCCAGCGGATCAACGCTGCCTGCTCCATCGAGCCGATCGTCGCCGACGTCACTCCAGCAATCGCCTCGCGGCTCCTCGGTGGGGTCGACGTGATCGTCGACGGCACCGACAACTTCGAGGCCCGCTTCCTCATCAACGAGTTTGCCTGCCGGGAGGGGATTCCGTGGGTCCACGGCGGGGCGATCGGTGCCGAGGGGAGGGTGCTCTCGGTGCTCCCGGGGAGATCGGCCTGCCTCCGCTGCCTCGTTCCCGATCCCCCCGCTCCGGGCGCGCTGCCCACCTGCGACACGGCCGGCGTCATCGGGCCGGTGGCCCTTGTCGTCGGCGCGGTTGAGGCGGCGGAAGTGATGAAGATCATCGTCGGCACCGAGGCGCCCGTCGGCAACCGCCTCCTCGTCTGTGATCTGTGGGACAACCTCTGGCGCTCCGTCGATCTTTCGCCGCTGGCCGTGGCCGGCTGCCCGACCTGTCGCGGAAACGACTTCCCTTGGCTCGAGGGGAGGGCCGGCACCCAGGCCACGGTGCTCTGCGGGCGCGATGCCGTCCAGGTCGCCCCCGGACCGGGGCTGGCCGGGATCGATCTGGCGGCGTTTGCCGAGCGAATGGCCGCCGTGGGGCGCGTCGTCGCCAATCGGTGGATCGTCCGCGTCACGGTGGAAGAGGGACTCGAGCTGGCGGTGTTCGCCGACGGCCGGACGATCGTCTCCGGCACGCGCGACGAAGCACGGGCCCGCGGGCTCGTGGCCCGTTAT
>CAJAYZ010000567.1 GCA_903949225.1 uncultured Planctomycetaceae bacterium | reverse complement strand
GCGGCGGGGCTTTCGAGGACGTCGTGATACTTCACGTCGAGGACATCGACGATCCCCTCCTTCCGCAGTTGCACGAGCATCGAGCGCACCTGGTTCACCTGGCGGGCGAAGGTTTCCGCCAGCGCCTCGTCGGTGATCCGCCCGCCATCCTTGCCGAGTCTGCCGAGCATCTTCTTCTGCGAGGCGACGATTTCTCCAAGCGGCCGGTGCATCATCACGACCCGATATTTCTCCTGCCGGGGGAGATGTGGCACGAGCTGCGCCACGACCTTCACCGCCTGGCCGCGGGCCTGCGTCACCCATGAGCTTTCGACAGCGAGCCGGCGAGCGAGGGTGTGCTCGAGATAGCCGCGCTCGTTGCTTTCGTCGGCGGGGCGATGATCGTCGGTGAAGGCCGGCACGCCCCCCGCGGCGAGCATCTGCATCATCATCGAGGTCCCCGACCGCGGCAGCCCCGTCACCACGACCACCGTCTCGGCGCGGGGGGGGAGCGGATGGGGAGCCTTGGAGGGCGTCCACGTGTCGTCGCCGTCGGAAGAGCGGAAACGATCGCGGATCTCCTCGGGATGCGCGGTGCCGGAGAGGGGGCTGTTGATCCCAGCGGCGACCTGCCGCGCCTCGCGGGCGAGGTGCTGATGGCGGCGGCTGGCGGGAAGATCCCTGCGGACGAGGCGGTAGAAGCGGGCGAGCGAACGGTGGCCCAAGGGGAAGATCGGGTTGACGTCGACGGCCTTGGAAAGGGCCGTGAAGGCGTCGTCGGTGTTCCCAAGCTTCCAGAGCGCGAGGCCGAGGAGATGATGGGCGGGGCCGAAGTTGAAGAACTGGCCGATCGTCGTCTGTGCCTCGGTTGCCGCGCGGTCCCAATCGCGCCGGTGGAACGCGACCCGGGCCAGTCCGAAATGGGCGTGGGCATTCATCGGGTCGAGGTCAACCACGGCCCTGAAGGCGGCTTCGGCCCGGGGCCAGTCTCGCGTCCGCAGGAAAACATCGGCCTGCTTGAGGAGGAGCGAGGGGCGGTTGTTCGTCTGCACCTTCTCGGCAAGCGCCAGCGTCTCGATCGCCTCCTCGTGCCGCCCCTCGAGCGCCAGCACGCTCCCTTCGAGGTAGGCAAGCGTATGAAGATTGACGCCGCTGGTACGCTGGAGCTTCAAGAAGCGGCGCTTCGCCTGCTGGTCGAGCTTCTCCCAGTCGATACCTTCGGCGTTGGCTGGAGCGTCTGCCGGGGCCGGGAACTTCTCCCTCCACTCGGCCAGCTGCGTCTTCGCTATCTCGCTTGCGTGTTCCATCGCCTCGCGTTTCCGCGTGCGGAGCTTCGTGAGCGTGGCGCGGGCCTCGATCGGCATGTTCCGCTGGAGGTAGGTCTGGAGGAGATGGACGCCAAATCGGCTTTCGTCTGGAAACGTCTCCCAAAGCTCCTCGAAGATCGCCGCCGCATGGGCGACCTGCCCGCCATCGACGCAGGAGCGGGCGAGGTTGTATTGCAGCTCGCGGGTCGTCTCGGCGATCGCCTCGGCCGCATCCTCGCTCGGCTCGTCGATGTAGCCGAGATCAACGAGCTGCCGGATCGCCTCCTGAGCATCGACAGGATCGATCTGCGTGTCTGGCGGGTGGCGGCCGTCTTCGCCGGGGACGGAATCCCAGGAGTCGAAGTATTCGATCTCGGGCGTGGCCTCGTAGATCGACAGCAGCGGCCGGCCATCCATGTCGCGCCCCACCGGGAGCCCGAAGAGGGAGAGGAGGGTGGGGGCGATGTCGAGGAGGGAGGCGCCGAAGACGAGCTCGTCTTTTTTGATCCCCGGCCCACTGGCGACGAAGATCCCGTAATCGCGGTGCTCCGCCGCAGGGCCTGCCGGTTCGTTCGGCACGCTCTTCGGGCGAAGATGGTCGGGGTGAAAGCCGTGGTCGCTGACGAGGATCACGGTCGTCTCGGGGCCGGCAAGCTGCAGAAGTCTGCCAAGCATGAGATCGTGATAGCAGTACGCCGAGTTG
>CAJAYZ010000566.1 GCA_903949225.1 uncultured Planctomycetaceae bacterium | reverse complement strand
GCAAGGAATCGCAAACCGCGCAGCCGGCAAGTTCGACGCAGCTTGCCAAGGCCTCCCAGATCGCGAGGGAGGATCGGGAGGCCGGCTTGGGTCAAGCGGTGCTTCGACCACGAAGCGGAGCCCAGGCGGCCCGATCAGAGGCGGTGCGTCCAGGCCCGCTCGCCATATCGCTCCTCGATCAGCCGCGCCACCCGCTCCCGCGGGATTTCTCTGAGCGAATCAATCGCGCCGAACGCCTGCCGGAGGAGCTCTGCGAGCCGCTCCCGCCCCAGCCTCAGATTGACGAGGAACGCCGCGTGCGAACGCTTGCCGCGGTAGTCGGGCTCACGCGGCGGATGCTTGAGGAGCCGGGCCGCGAGCGCCAGATCGAAGCCGTCAAGGAGCGTGCCGTGGTAGAGCACCCCCTGCCGTCGGACGCGGAGGGCGTTGCCTGAGACTTTCATCAGCGACGTCGCCCCGCTCTCCGCGACGGCCAGGACCAGATCGCTCGTCCCTTGCCGCGACACCGGGAGCCCAGCCGATTGCAGCGCCGCCACGAGCGGATCGAGCATCGCCGCATGGATCCGCTCCACCGCCGGCACCCCGGCGGGATGCGGCGTCACCACCGACCACATCACACACCCCGGCCCGAGGATCACTGTCGCCCCGCCACTCGGCCGCCGCAGGATCGGCACGCCGGCCGCGGCACAGCCGGCGATGTCGACCTCCTCCTCGACCCGGCTCGACGACCCCACCACCACCACTGGCGCCGTCGCCATCCAGGTGCGCACGACCGTCTCTCCGCGTACCCCCTCGTGGGCCTCTTCGAGGAGGGCTTCATCGAGCGCCAGCGCCGCGATCACGTCGCCGCCACCGCTCCCCGGGAGGAGGGCGTCGGCCGCCGCCGCATCGAGCCACAGTGGCGAAGGGGAAGGGGACGCTGCTGAGGCCATCGGGATTGAACCCAAGCGGATTTCGAAAGGGAACTGCCGGCCGAAACGGGATCGAGGCCGAGCGTGTCGGGCAAAATCAGAACCGCGCGGCCGGGAAAACACCACCGTCAGGCCTGCCGGCCGCGGCGGGTATAGAATGCACCGTTCATTCTTCACCCCGCTCCCCCTTCCGATCCGCTTCATGGCAGCCCCCGCCGACGATTCGAAATCCCGCCGGCCAATGTCGCCGGACCACCTCCTCCCGCCGGTCGAACCCCCGAGCGCGGGGTTTCTCGTGCAGTTGTTCCTCGTGCCGGGGCTGATCGTCGCGATCATCGTCGGCGTCTGGCTCACCTTCCACTGGCTCGCCCATCTCGGCCAAGACCCGCAGGCCTACGTCCGCACGCTCCGCCGCGACAACGAAGGACGCTGGCAGGCGGCCCTCAACCTCGCCAACGATCTTCGCGGCCCAGGAGGAGCGGTGCTCAAGGCCGATGCCACCCTCGCGGGCGAACTCGGCCGAATCCTCGCCGACGAATCGAAGAGCGGCCGGACGGGCGAGCAGTCGCAGATGCTTCGCGTCTACCTCTGCCGCGCGTTGGGCGAGTTCACGATTCCCGAGGCCCTCGCCCCGCTCCTCGAGCGGGCCGCGGACACCACCCAGCCGCAAGTGGCCAGGGCCGCCATCGAAGCGATTGCCGTCCTCTCGACAAACCTCGTAGCCGCCGGTGGCGGCTCTTCTTCCGGCGCGAACGTGGCCGATGCCGTCGTGGCCGCCTCGCGCTCCGAGGATGCCGGGCTACGCTCGGCGGCAGCCTTCACGCTCGGCGTTGTCGGTGAGAAGGGGACCGGCCCGGCCGATGACCGGCTCCGCGCCCTCCTCGCCGATGCCAATAACGACGTCCGCTACAACGCCGCGCTGGCCCTGGCCCGCCTCGGCGACGGAGCCTCCCTCGACACCCTCGAAGAGATGCTCTCCCTCCCCGACGAACCGGCGCCGAAGCCGGATGCCCGTGACGACGTTGCTCAATCGAAGCGGTACAAGCGGGCGCTTGTCGTCCTCAATGCCCTCCGCGGCCTGGCGCTCCTCGTCGACGCCACCCACAGCCCGCTCCCGGAGGGGATCCTCGCGAAGCTGAAAAGTCTGGCCGAGGATCCGGTGTCGGACGTCCGAACCGGCGTCACCGCCCTCGAAGCCAAGCTCGCCCGGCTCACGCCAGCAGGGTGAGGCCGGGGCAGCAACCGATTCGGACGGCTAGCCGCTCAAAAACTCCTCGAGCGCTTCGCGGAGCATGTCGGTGTCGGGCTCGGTGCCAGTCAGCGCCTGGAAGTCGATGGCGATTTTCGCCACATGGACCTCGAGGCCGTCGACGACGCAGCAGCCAGCCTTCTGCCCGGCCGCCACGACCACCGACGGCTGCTCGACGAGATCGGTGTCGGCGAGGACGAGATCGGCGCGGAGCCCGCTGAAGATCGCCGGGGATTCGTCCTGGCCACGAGAGACGACGACGATCCCGGCGCGCTGCGGAATCTCGATCGGGGGCTCGGCAGTGAGGAGCGTGATCTCGGCGGAGGTGTCGAGCTCCCGGAGACGCTCGACGAGCGTCGTGGCCAGTTGCGGCGATCGATCGGCGACGAGGATCTCGGCGACGCCGGCCAGAGCCAGTTCCAGGGCCGTTGCCCGGCCGGTCGGGCCGGCCCCGGCAATCACCACCCGGGCGGCCGTGAGATCGGCATGAGCGCGAAGCGCCTCGACGATCCCCCGGCCATCGGTCATGTGGCCAAACAGCCCCCCGGCCTGATGCTCGACAAGGCTCGCCGCCCCGGCAAACCGGGCGGCGGGCGAGGCATGTGCCAACAGCCCGATCTGCCCCTCACCCATCACCCGCTCCCCCATTGCTCCTTCTTGGAGAGCCCCCGAGAGGAGGCAGCCCCGAAAGCCCATCGCATCGATGCCACCGAGGGCCTGTGCGAGGCGCTCCGGGAGAACGTCGAACGTCAGAAACCGCCAGTCGAGCCCGGCGGCGGAGATCGCCCGTTCGAAGAGATATTGGGCCGGGTTGCCAGCGGCGGGGCAGCCGAGGAGGGCGACGATGTCTTGAAGCGCGGAACTGGTCATGCCCCCCATGAGAACCGATCGTCGACCGGAAGAGCAAATCGGCCCGGCAGCCCCGTCCAGCCGCCGATCCGGCTGATGCGGAGAGCCGTCAGCAAGCCAAATGCGTGGTGGCCAGAAAGCGGGGATCGGTGCGGATCGGGTCGAAGTCTGGCTCCGCTTCGGTGAGCCCGCGGTAGCGATCATCGAGTTCGATCGCCTTGGCAAGATGCTCGACCGATGTCGCCGGATCGCCGGAGAGGGAGAGGTAGCAGGCGAGGTTGTAGTGAAGGATCGCCTGATCAGGATCGATCTCGAGGCCACGCTTGAGAGCGTCCATCGCCTCCGGGAGCCGATCGAGCCGCTTCAGGCACCAGCCCAAGCCGAGCCAAGCCTCGACCCGCTGCGGATCCCCCTCGACCACCTCCGCGAGGGGCTCGAGGGCCTCCGTCCAATGGCCGAGCGCCCGCAGCGCCTCGCCGCGGAGGAGGGCCGCCGCCGGGATCGACCGCTCCGCTTCAGGAAGCTCGTCGAGGGTGGCAACAGCGCGCTCGAGGAGACGGGCCGCCGTCGCCGGGACCGGCTTGTCGGTCTCGACGAGCAGTTCACCCAGTTCGACGTAGCCAGCTGCATGTCGCAGGATCACCTGCTGGCGAAGTCGGGACAGATCGGTCATCGAGAGCCTCCCCTGCGTTCAAACACCACGGAAATCGTATACGTCTCGCAGACGAGGGTTGATCGCCCCGATCAAGAAGTTTTTCACGATCCTTACGTAGCCGCAAGGTTTTTCGTTTTTCCTGTGGTTTGTCGCACGAAATCGGCGCCCGGCGCCCACTCCCATCCTGTCTCCCTGCGCGTGGCCCTTTCCGGAGTCTCCCGATGCGTCTCACCCTCCGCACCCTTCTGGCCTGGATGGATGGCGTCCTCCCTGCTGAGGATCAGCGTCAGCTCGGCGAGAAAGTGGAAGAGAGCTTAGTGGCCCGGAAGCTCGTCGAGCGGATCGGGGGCTGCGTCGGCAATCCCCATCTCTCCGCCCCCCGCATCGAAGGCAAGGGGCTGGCAGTCGATCCCGATTCGGTGGCCGAATATCTCGACAACACCCTCGCCCCCGACCGGCTCGAGGCGTTTGAAACGATCTGCCTCGAATCGGACATGCACCTTGCCGAGGTCGCCGCCTGCCACGCGATCCTCGCCGAGGTCGCCAAGCACCCCGAGGTGCTCCCGCCGCTTGACGCCCCCCGCCGCCGCCGTCTCCTCGAGGCGATGCAGCATCGGGTCGCCGCCCGTCCGGAAGTCTTGGCGGCCAATCGCCCCGACCCTCGCGGAGCCGGGCCACATCGCACTGAGGCCCCCCAGCCGACCAGCGCACCGACTCCTCCTCGCGATCGCCAGCCGGGTCCGGCGCCCAAGGCTCCCATCGGCACGCCCGAACCGGCTGCCGGCAAACGCACCCCGTGGGGGGCCTGGGCCCTGGCGGGCTCGGCGCTCGCGCTCCTTACCCTACTCGCGGCGCTCCTCGCGCAGTCGGCCGGGCTGTTCCGCACGCCGGCGCCCAAGGCCGATCTCGCCCGCATCGATCCCCGCCCTCCCGTCGAGCCCGAGCCTCCGGCCGGGATTGACGCCGGGGCCAAGGCCGGCGGAGAAATCGCGGCGCCTGCCGACGTCGCGCCGCCGGCCGAGGAGCGTGGGGCCGACGGGATGGCAGGGATCGCCGCCGGCGACCAGCGTCCCCGGCGGGGCTTGGCCGATCTCCTCGAGCAGGCCGATTTGGATCCGGGGACGCTTTCCCCGGACGACGCGCTGGCGGCTTCTGCCGCTCCAGAACTTCCCGATGACAGCCCGATCGATGCGGCCGAAGGCCCCCCGGAGGACGAGAACGCCGGCGCGGCGATGGCCGCGCCGGCGGAGATCGCGGCCGCGGGCCCGCGAAAGGTGCGGGCCGGCGAGGCGTTGGCGATTGCCGGTGGCGTCCGCCCGCGGCGCCAGCCGCCGGCAGCCGCGGCTGATGCCGGGGCGCCTGCCATGGATGACGGCGGGCGCGAGGCCGTGGCCGGCGCGGTCGGCCTCGAGGGGGATGGTGGGGCCGCGGCCGAGAGCCTCGGGTTTGTCGCCGCTGACGGCCTGCTGTTGCGGCGCGTCTCCGAGGGGGAGCGGTCGTGGTGGGTGCCGATCGGCGTCGGAACGCCGCTCCGCCCGGGGGAAGACCTCATCGTTCCGCCGGGGATGCACCCAGAGCTCAACATCGCCGGGGTGTCGGTGCGTGTCCTTCCCCGATCGCGGATCACGATCGAGGTGGATGCCGATGGCACCCCGCGGATTGGCGTCATCGAAGGGCGGATCGTGGCCCGGGCCGCGAAAGCGGATGCCCGTTTGGGGATCGTCGCCGGGGGGATTGCCGGAACGGTCGCCGGTGGCCTCGACGGAGCCGTGATGGCCGAGATGGCCCTCGCCTGGAGGCCCGGGCTCGGTGACGCTTCGGTGCCGACGATCGCGGACGTGATCGCCGTGGGGAGAGCCGTCCGCTGGTCCCCCGGCAACGACGTCGCCGCGGTCGAACTCCCGGCCCGTGGGGGGCTCCACTGGGAGTCGACCGGGCCGGAAGCGGTGGCGTTGCTTCCAGCGGGGCGGGTGCCCCCGTGGGCGATCGGCGGGGAGCGGATCGAGCCGCTGGAACGCAACGCCGTGGAAAGCTTCGCCACGAGGCTCGCGGCCCTCCCGGCGGGGAGCGATCCGGCGGCCGGGCTCGAGGAGGTGATCCTCGCGATGGCGATCGATCGGAGGGTCGAGAACCGCGCCTTTGCTGCGATCCTTCTCGCGCTCGAAGGGAGCTACGACGTGGCGGTCGAGATGCTCTGCGCCGAGGAGCCGGCGCGGCGGCTCGAGGGGCGGCAGTGGTCGGCCCTCGAAGCTGCCACGATCCCCCTTGCCCTCGCCCGCGGCCCGCAATCGGCCGCCCGGCTTCGCAAGGCCTGGGAGGATCGTGGCCCGGCCGGCCGGGTGGAGCTCCTCATGGCAATGGCCCGCGGTCCCGACGATGCCGACCTCGCCTCAGGCGCCGACGCCACGCTCGTCGAGGCACTCGGCTCGCCGGAGCTCGTCGTCCGCCGCTATGCCCTCAAAGATCTCGTCGACATCGTCGAGCCGTCGGTCTTTGATCGGGCCCGCTTCCGCCCCGAGGCCCCCGACGAGGCCCGCCGCGATGGCGTGGCGTGGTGGCGATCCCTGCAGGGGAAGGGGGGGATCCGGCGGAGTCGGTGACGGAATGGAGCGCGACAGAGCGTCCTGAAGGGGGGAAAGATGCCTGCCGGGGCCGTCTGCCGCCGGTGGTTTGTCGAAGCGTCACGGCCAGTGGTATGCTCAACCGATAAGGGCAAATGGCCGTTCCAGGCCTGCCACGAGGCGGGCGTTCCCCGTTGGTTTGGAAGGACTTTCCGGGTGCAGACGAAACTCTCGGCACGGCATGGGCAACTCAGCCCAGCCACACAGTCGAAGATCACCACGAAGGTGGCGCGGCTGAAACGCTACTTCGACGGGCTGACAGCCCTCAACGTCACCGTCGATCTCCAAAATCCGGCGCTCCCCGCCGTCGAGATCGTCGCCTCGGCGGAACACTTCCACGATATGGTCAGCCACGAGGTCTCGGGGCATCTGTGGCGGAGTGTCGATGGCGCAGTGCAAAAACTCGAGCAGCAACTCCGCAAGCACAAGGAAAAGTCCCGGGACCACAAACACGTGCAGTCGTCGAGAAAAGTCTGATTCCCGCGTGGCTCCCCGATGAACGCCCCGGAGGCACGGGGCACGGGGCGGCCCCGGAGCATCCCGGCCCATGGCCCGGGTGCACCGACCACGGATCGACGGCCCGGCCCAAGGGCCGTGCCGGACCGGATCGGGAGTCCCCACGAGAAACCACAGCATGAAGTTTTCCGATTTCGTCGCGTCTGGTGCGATCCGCTCCCATGTCGATTCGTCGACAAAGGAGGGGGTGATCCGGGAAATGGCGACGGCGCTGGTCGAAGCCGGCCGAATTCCGGCGAGTGACCTCGAGAGCATCGTCAAGGCGATCCTCAAGCGGGAGGACCTGGGCACCACCGGCATCGGTCGGGGGGTCGCCGTGCCGCACACGAAGCACCCGAGCGTCGACAAACTCGTCGGTACGGTGGCGGTGAGCCAGGAAGGGATCGACTTCGACAGCCTCGATGGCGATCCGGTGCATCTCTTCTTCCTGCTGGTGTCGCCCCCCGATCAACCGGGGCAGCACCTGCGGGCGCTTGAAAACATCTCCAGGCAGCTGCGCGACGATGCGTTCTGCCGGGAATTGAAGGCGGCGAAGGCGCCGGCCGACATCCAGCATCTGCTGGAGGCGGCCGACAACCATGGCATGGTCTCCTGACGGCAGCGGTGGCATTCGATGCAGCAGGCGGTCTCCAGGGATGTCGTGGTGGGATTGAAGCAGGGGCTCCATGCCCGGCCTGCCGACATGCTCGCGCGCGAGGCGAGGAAGTGGCAATCGAGGATCGAACTGGTTTCCAAGTCGCAACGGGTCGACGGCAAGAGCATCCTCGAGGTGCTGACGCTTGCCGCCGAGGAGGGGACGAGGCTGGTGGTCGAGGTCGCGGGACCGGATGCCACCGAGGCGCTCGCCGCGATCGTGCGGCTTTTCGACAGCAATTTTCATGAGAACGACGAGACGGCCGTGGACGCCGCAGGGCGGATCACGACGCCGTGAGATGAACTGACCTTTGTCCGTCGGCCCCGGGGGCCGGCGGAAGACCGACACCGACAAAACCAAGGAGCCGCGACCAGCCGCCTGGCGCGAACCGGAAGGGGGATTCGATCGCAGCCATTCGGCCGTGCGATCTCCCCGAAACCGTTTCCGCGCCGGCGGGATGCTCGCGCCCCATGCTCAAACTCCAGGGAATCGCCGTTTCACCCGGCGTCACGATCGGCGAGGCGCTCGTCCTCGACAGCGAGGGATTCCGCATCCCGCGCCGGTTCGTGGCCCGCAGCGCCGTCGACACCGAACTCGAGAGGCTTGCCACCGCCGTCGCGGAGACCAGCCGCGAGATCGAACGCAATCGCGACGCGATCCAGGCTGAACTTGGCGGCCAGTACGCTGCGATCTTCGCCGCCCATCTGGCGATGCTCCACGACGCCAAGCTCCAGGAGGAGCTGACCAGCGCCGTCCGCGATCGCAACTTCTGGCCTGAGTACGCCGTCAGCCGGACGCTGCGCCGCTACGCGAAGGTCTTTCAAAACCTCGACAACCACATCGCGCAGCGCGCCCATGACATCTACGACATCGAGAAAAGCCTCCTCCGCAACCTCCTTGGCCAGCGGCGGGAGACGCTTGCGGCGATCTCGCAGCCGGTGATCGTTCTCGCCCACAACCTCACCCCCAGCGAAACGGCGAACCTCGACCGCCGGTTCGTGCAGGGCTTCGCCACCGAACTCGGCGGCCCGGGCAGCCACACCGCGATCGTCGCCGAGGGGCTCGAGATTCCGGCCGTCGTCGGCCTCGGGCCATTCCTCGCCGATGTCTCCGGCGGCGAGCCGGTGATCCTCGACGGCAATCAGGGAGTCGTGATCCTCCAGCCCGACGAGGAGACGATCGCCCGCTACCGCCTCGAGGTGGAGACGGCCCGGACCGTCGCCGCCCGCCTCGAGCCTCTCCGCGACCTCCCCGCCGAGACCACCGACGGCGTCCGCATCCAGGTGACGGGGAACATCGAGTTTCCCAGCGAGGCCGAGCAGTGCCTTTCCCGCGGCTGCGACGGCATCGGTCTTTACCGCACCGAATTCCTCTATCTCACCAGCCCCCGCGAGCCGACCGAGGAGGATCACTTCGCCGCTTACAGCGAGGTGGTCCGCGCGATCAAGGACAAGCCGGTGGTGATCCGCACGCTCGATCTCGGTGCCGACAAGATGCGCACCGAGACGACGCCGGAGGAGGAGCGCAATCCCTGCCTCGGCCTGCGAAGCATCCGGCTGTCGCTGCGCCAACTGCCGATGTTCCGCACGCAACTCCGCGCTATCCTCCGTGCCAGTGCCATCGGAGACGTCCGTGTGCTCTTTCCGCTCGTCTCGACGATCGTCGAGCTGCGGCAGGCGCGGATGGTGCTCGCGGACGTGATGGAGGATCTGGCAGAGCACGGCATCGCGTTCAATCCGAAGATGCCGGTGGGGATGATGGTCGAGACGCCGGCGGCGGTGATCATGCTCGACGCATTCATCAGGGAGGTCGACTTCGTGTCGATCGGCACCAACGACCTGATCCAGTACACGCTGGCGGTCGATCGGGGCAACAAGGAGGTGGCAGATCTCTACAACGCGTGCGACCCGGCGGTGCTGCGACAATTGCGGCGATCGCTGGACGTGGCGCGGGAGGCCGGCGTGCCGGCCAACGTTTGCGGACAGATGAGCGGCAGCGTGATGTACACGCAGCTCCTTCTGGGACTTGGCCTGCGCCAGATGAGCGTACCGGCCAGCGCGATCCCGGAAATCAAGCAGGTGTGCCGAAGTGTTTCGGTCGCCGAGTGCCGCGGAATTGCCGAGCGGGCGCTGGCCATGGACAGCGCCCGTGAGGTGAAGGCCTTCTTGCGCGACCAGATGCGTCGCCTGCTCTCCGAGTCGGTCGCCTGACGGCAACCGCCGCCCTGCGGGGCGGGAGGGTGAGGAAAGGAAAACGGATTCATGAAACAGGAAATGCTGATCAACGTGTCGCAGCCGGAGGAATGCCGGATCGCGATCATGGAGGACGGGGTGCTCGAAGAGCTCTACGTCGAGCGCACCAGTCAGGACAATCACGTCGGCAACATCTACAAGGGCCGGATCGTCAACATCGAGCCGAGCATTCAGGCGGCGTTCGTCGACTTCGGCGTCGGCCGCAACGGCTTCCTCCACATCAGCGACGTCGAGCCGCAGTATTACCGGCAGGGAGGGCTCGATCCCGACAAGGCCTTCGAGGTCCCCGAGCCGGTCGCCAAGGCGGTTGAAGGGGCCGAGGGGGATGCCGCCCGGGCCCGCCGCCGCCCGCGTCTGGGCGACCGCCCACGCGTCAAGCCACCGATCCAGGATGTCCTCCGCCGCGGCGACGAGGTCCTCGTGCAGGTGATCAAGGAGGGCTTCGGCACGAAGGGGCCTACCCTCTCCACCTACATCTCGATTCCCGGCCGCTACCTCGTCCTCATGCCGCCGCTGGGGCGGGTAGGGATCTCCAAGAAGATCGACGACGAGCACGATCGTCGCGTTCTCCGCGACATCATGCTCGACCTCAAGCCGCCCAAGGGGGTGGGCTTCGTCGTCCGCACTGCCGGCACCGAGCGCACGAAAGGGGAGATGGCCCGCGACATGGCCTACCT
>CAJAYZ010000565.1 GCA_903949225.1 uncultured Planctomycetaceae bacterium | reverse complement strand
GGCGGAGCATGCCGATGCAGTTCCTCGCCACGTTCGATGCGCCCACCATGCAAACCAACTGCGACCGGCGCATCCACGCCACGGCCGCCGGTCAGGCGCTGCTGCTCATGAATGGCGACTTCGCCCTCACTCAAGCGCGACGGATGGCCGACGCCGTCCTCGCTGCCGCAGGCGTCTCCATCGCCGACGACGCCCCGGCCGACGCCGAGGCCCAGGCCCTCGCCCCGGCCGTCACGCTCGTGTGGCGGCGGGCCTACGGCCGCTCGCCCGACGCCGAGGAAGCCGCCGAGACACTCGGCTTCCTCACCGACGAACTGACGATCCTCCGCGGCGCGGCGGCGGAGATCGCGGCCCCGGCCGAACGCCGCGCCCGGGCCATGGCCAATCTCTGCCAACAGCTCCTCTCGAGCAACGAGTTTCTCCATGTCGACTGAACACTCCCCCGACTCCTGCGGCGACCTCGAGTATCGGCATCCGCACCGCAGGCCCGGCCACGCCCTCGACCGTCGTGGCTTCCTGGCCCACACCGGCTTCGGCTTGGGCGCGATGGCGCTGGCCGACCTCCTCGGTCAGGAAGGGCTCCTTGCCAATCCCGCCAAGCCCTCGTTCGAGCCGGCCTTCAGCGACCTCCGCGTCCGGGCCCCACATTTTCCACCGCGGGCCACCGCGATGATCTCGCTGTTCATGCACGGCGGCCCGGCCCACATGGACCTCACCGATCCCAAGCCGGAGCTCCAGAAGCTCGACGGCATGGATTACGGCGGCGAGGTCGCCTACAGCTTCGTCAACCGGGCGAGCAAGCGGCTGTTGGGGAGTCCGTGGAAGTTCAGCCCCTGCGGACAGTCGGGCACGCAGATCAGCGAACTGCTCCCCCATCTCCAGCGGATCGCCGACGACATCTGCCTCGTTCGTTCGATGCACACCGGGCACAACGGCCACGAGGTCTCGATCCGTTACTTTCACGGCGGCATCCCCGCCGCGCTCGGCCGGCCGACGCTCGGCAGCTGGCTCACTTACGCCCTCGGCAGCGAGACCCGCAACCTCCCCTCCTACATGGTGCTCGTCGATCCGGAGGGGCACCCCGTCGACGGCGTCACCAACTGGTCGAGCGGCTTCATTCCCCCACTTTTTCAGGGCACTGCCCTCCGCGCCAAGGAACCTCGGATCCCGAATCTCGTTCCCCCTCCGTGGCTGGCAGGCCCGCTCCAGACCAAAAACCTCGCCTACCTCGATCGACTCAATCGCCGCCACGGAGAGCGTCATCCCGGCGAGAAGGATCTCGAGGCCCGGATCGCCAGCTATGAACTGGCCGCGCGGATGCAGCTCTCGGCCACCGACGCGCTCGACATCTCTCAGGAGACGGAGGCCACCCACCGCCTCTACGGCCTCGACGACCCGGTCACGAAGGAATACGGCACGCGCTGCCTGATCGCCCGGCGGCTCGTGGAGCGGGGCGTCCGCTTCGTGCAGCTGTTCCTCGGCGGACAACCCTGGGACAACCACACGAACATCCGCGAAGGGCTCCCCGCCATCTGCCGCCGGACCGACAAGCCGGCCGCGGCCCTCGTCACCGATCTGAAGTCTCGCGGCCTCCTCGACACGACCCTCGTCCACTGGGGCGGGGAGATCGGCAGGCTTCCGGTCACGGAAGGGGAGGGAAGCGCCTGCGGTCGCGACCACAACGGCCAGGGCTTCAGCATCTGGATGGCCGGCGGTGGCGTGAAGCCGGGAATCGCGTTCGGCGAGACCGACGAGGTCGGTCATCGGGCCGTCACCGACATTGTCACCCCGAACGACTGGCAGGCCACTGTCCTGCGCCTCTTCGGCCTCGACCACGAGCGGCTCATCTACCGTCACGACGGCGTCGAGCAGCGGCTCACCGCCGGCCGCCCGGCCCGGATCGTCGACGGGATCCTTGCCTGAGCGGCCGGGGCGCTTTGTGGCGGGTGAAGCAGGGCAAGCCGGGGGATTCCTGGCGATCGCGGCAAGGGCATCGGGAGCGGCTCCCCCCCGGCGGTCGATGCTTGGGGATGACAGGCCCCGTTTCAGCCGGTCCCCATGCGTCGCCACCCACACCCGTCGCCGCGCCGATTTCCCCGGCCATTCCGTGGATGTCTGGCGGTCTGGCTCGGTATCGCCCTGACGCTCGTCGTCGCCCCGTTCGCGGCCCCCGACAGCGCCCCCGCCGAGGAGGTGTCAGAGGGGGATCTCGGCACCGACCGCGACGCCTTCACTCCCTCGACGAAGACGATCGCGCCGGGCACGCTCCTCAGCGAGGGATCGTATGTCTACATCGACAACCGCTTCGGCCTGCCGACGAACAACGTCCCGGAATACCTCCTTCGGATCGGCGGCACCGACTGGCTCGAGTGGCGATTCGGCGTCAACTACTCGGTCAACTCCGCTGGCAACATCGTCACGAGCGTGGAAGTCGGAGAGCGGCGTCCATTCGACGAGTCGCTCTACGAAGCCAACGTCCTCTACGGCTTCAAGGCTGATGTCTCTGATCAGGAGGGAATCGTGCCGGAGTCGTGCTTCATCATGGAGGCAGGGACGCCCACGTCGGGCGATCTGTGGGGAACGATCCCGGTAGCAACCGCCGTGGCGGGATGGGAGTTGCCTTGGGGCGCCAGGCTCGATGGGGCCCTGCGCTATTCCTATGCGCAGAGTCACACCAGATGGTTCAGCCGCTGGTCGCCCTCCGTGGTCATCCGTCAATCGATCACAGAGCGCTTAGAGATCCATGCCGAGTGGTTCGAGACCGTCACCCAAGGCCTCCGGAAAGACAACGTCCGCCCCTTCTTCAGCCCCGGGACGCACTATCTCCTCACGGAGAACATCGAAGTCGGCCTCCGCGTCGGCTGGGGCCTCAACCACGTCGCCGCCGAATTCTTCTCCGACACCGGCATCGCGTGGCGCTACTGAGCCGGCGGTCGGGCGAAACTCGGTCTCTATCGGCCTGCCGAATCAGCTGTGGATGGCGTTGCCCGACACGGCCATGGCAGCTTCTTTGAGCGCTTCCGGCAGCGTCGGATGGGCGTGGCAAACGCGGGCGATGTCCTCGGCGGTGGCGCCGAAGGCCATCGAGGCTGCCGCCTCGCCGATGATGTCGCCAGCGGCCGGACCGATGACGTGGATCCCGAGCACCCGATCGGTGGCTGCATCGGCCAAGACCTTCACCTTGCCGATCGTGTCGTTGATCGTCCGGGCCCGGCCGTTGGCCCGGAACGGAAACACGCCCTTGCGGTACTTCCGCCCCTCGGCGTTGAGCTGCTCCTCCGTCTTGCCGACGGCGGCAATCTCCGGATGGGTGAACACGACCGCCGGCACGAGGTCGTAATCGACATGCGCATGGCCGGTCTTCATCCCCTCGACACAGGCGACGCCATCCTCCTCCGCCTTGTGGGCGAGCATCGGCCCCGGGATGCAGTCGCCGATCGCCCACACGCCGGCGGCCGAGGTGCGGAACAAGCCGTCAACCGGAACATACCCGCGCTTGTCAGGCTGGATGCCGACGGAGTCGAGGCCGATGTCGGTGGTGGCCGGGCGCCGCCCCGTGGCGGCGAGCACGCGGTCGCAGTGGATCGGCTCGAGCCCCTCACACTCCACCACCGCGCCGCCTGACTTGGCCGCACGGGCACCTTTCACCTTGGCGCCGAGACGGATGTCGAGCCCCTGCTTGCGGAATTGCACGAGCGCCTCCGAAGCGATGTCGGCATCGATTCCGGCGAGGATCCGATCGGCGTACTCAAGCACCGTCACCTTGGCACCGAGGCGGCGCCAGACGCTGCCGAGCTCGAGACCGATGTAGCCGCCGCCGATGACGACCAGATGCCCCGGAACGGCGTCGTACGAAAGCGCCTCGGTGCTCGTTCCCACGACGCCACCGTCGACTTCGACGCCGGGGAGAACGATGCTCGAGCTCCCCACCGCGAGGATGATCCGGGCGGACTCGAAGAGCGACTTCGTGCCGTCGGCCCCGGTCACTTCGACGCGCCCCGGCCCGGCGAGCCGGCCGGTGCCGCGGATCCGGGCGATCTTGTTCTTCGCGAGGAGGCCGTCGATCCCCTTGCAGAGCGTGGCGACGACCTCTTCCTTGCGCTTGAGCATCGCGGCGAGGTCGAGGGCCACCGAGCCAACCTGGACCCCGTGGAGGGCGAGCTCACCCCGCGCCTCCTCGTACTTGTGGCTCGACTCGAGGAGGGCCTTGGAAGGGATGCACCCCACCCGCAGGCAGGTCCCGCCGAGGCGATCCTCCTTCTCGACCACCGCGGCGGAAAAGCCGAGTTGGGCGGCACGGATGGCCGCCACATAGCCGCCGGGACCGGCGCCGATCACGAGCACGTCATACGCTTGCATCGGCTAGCCCACTCCTCTCACTCGCCCGCCATCGGCCAGGGACCATCCCCAGCCCTCCGCCACGGCGTTCCCTCGTTGGGGCGTGCCGGCCGGTGAATCACCCCGTCGACGACCGCACGGCTCAGACTTCGAGGATCAGACGCGTCGGATCCTCGATGGTGTCCTTGATTTTCTTGAGGAATGTCACCGCCTCGCGACCATCGACGAGGCGATGGTCGTACGTCAGCGCCAGGTACATCATCGGCCGGATCACCACTTGCCCATCGATCGCCACGGGGCGGTCGGTGATTGCGTGGAGGCCGAGGATGCCGCTCTGCGGCGGGTTGATGATCGGCGTGCTCATCATCGATCCGTAGACGCCGCCGTTGGAGATCGTGAACGTTCCCCCTTGGAGCTCATCGAGCTTGAGCTTGTTGTCGGCTGCGCGCTTGGCGAAGTCGGCGATGCCGAGCTCGATCTGGGCAAAGGAGAGCGTTTCCGCATTCCGCAGCACGGGCACGACGAGCCCCTTGCCACCGCCGACGGCGATGCCGATGTCGGCATAGTCGCGGTAGACAATGTGCGGGTCGCGAAATTCGGCGTTTACCTGGGGAACGGCCCGCAGCGCCTCGACGGCCGCCCGCACGAAGAACGACATGAAGCCGAGCTTCACGCCGTACCGCTGCAGGAAGACATCCTTGAACTTGTTGCGCAGCGCCATCACGGCACTCATGTCGACTTCGTTGAAGGTCGTGAGGAGCGCCGCCTGCTGCTGGGCCTCGACGAGCCGTTCGGCGATCCGTCGACGGATCGGGCTGATGAGCACCGCCCGCTCCTCCCGGGCCCCAGGAATCCTGGCCGGCACGGAGGCCGCGGCGATCACAGGGGCCGGCTTGGCGATCGCTGCGGGGGCCTTCGCGGCGGCAACGGCCCCAATCGCGTCCTCCTTCGTCACCCGGCCACCGGGACCAGTGCCCGTAGCCGCCGATGCAGCAACGCCGGCTTCACCGAGCACGCGTGCCGCGGCGGGCATGACCCTCGAGCCGTCGCTGGCCGACATCTGGACCGAGCCGATGTCGACCCGACTGCCGGTCCGTTTCACATCGACGACAGGCTGGCCGCCCGGGGCCGCCGGAGGAGCCGGGGCCGCAGCGGCCGATCCGGCTGGCTCGAGATACCCGATCACCTCGCCGACGCGGGCCTTCTCGCCGCTCGCTTTGAGGATCTTCGTGACGGTTCCGGCGGCTGGCGCCGGGAGATCGACGGTCGCCTTGTCGCTCTCGATTTCCACGATGGAGTCATCCATCGCGACCCCTTCCCCCTCGCGCTTCTTCCAGGTGCCGATCTGCACCTCGGTGATCGATTCGCCGACTTCGGGAACTTTGAGTTCAATGGGCATGATGGCAGTGCCGGAGAGGGAGTTGATGGTGGACGGGGAAAGACGGGAAGCGGGGCCGCGCCCACTCAGGACTGGAACGCTGCGCTGAGCAGTTCGTTCTGCTCCATGTCGTGGCTCTTTTTCGATCCGGTCGCGGGGCTCGCGGCACTCTGGCGGCAGACCCCGGAGAAGGGGAAGCGATCGAGGAGCTTCTCGCCGAAGTGAATGCGGTAGAAACGCCACGCCCCCATGTTCTCCGGCTCCTCCTGCACCCACACCGCCGGCGTGCCGACGGCATAGGCGCCGATCGCCGCCTCGATGTCGGCCTTGGGGAGAGGATAGAGCTGCTCGACGCGCACGATCGCGACGTCGTGGCGGCCGAGATCCTGGCGGCGCTTCTCGAGCTCGTAGGCGATCTTCCCCGAACAGAGCAGAATCCGCCGGACGTCTCGGGCCTGGACCCCGGAGGCATCGGGAATCACGCGCTGGAAGGTGCCCGACGTGAGATCCGCAAGCGGCGACACGCACCCCGGATGCCGGAGGAGGCTCTTCGGGGTCATGACTACCAGCGGCTTCCGCCAGGTGCGGAGCATCTGCCGGCGGAGGAGGTGAAACATCTGGGCCGGCGTTGTCGGCGTGACAACCTGGATGTTGTCCTTGGCCGCCAACGACAAGAAGCGTTCGAGGCGGGCGCTCGAATGCTCAGGCCCCTGCCCTTCGAAGCCGTGCGGCAGGAGCATCACGAGCCCCGAGAGCCTGTTCCACTTGTCTTCGGCGCTGACGATGAATTGGTCAATGACGACCTGGGCACAGTTGACGAAGTCGCCGAACTGCGCCTCCCACATGACAAGCCCGTCCGGGCAGTCGAGGCTGTAGCCGTACTCGAAGCCGAGCACTCCTGCCTCAGACAGCGGGCTGTTGTAGATTTCGACCGGCGCCTGATCGGAGGCGAGGTGCTCGAGTGAGCAGTAGGTCTCGTCGCTCACGCAGTCGTGGATCACGGCATGGCGGTGGCTGAACGTGCCCCGCTGGCAATCCTGCCCGGAGAGACGCACCCGCATCCCCTGGGTGGCGAGTGATGCCAGCGCCAGGGCCTCAGCGGCCGACCAATCGAGGACCTGCTTCCCATCCGCCATCTGCTGCCGGACTTCAAGGAATTTCTGGATCTTGGGGTGAGGCTCGAAACCGTCGGGGAGACGGATCAACTGCCGGAGTAGATGGGTGAGAACATCCGCCTTCACCCCGGTGTCGACGTCGGCCGAATCCCGCTCCCGTCCACCGATGTAGGCGGCCCAGACGCCCGCCAATTCGTTGGAATGGACATAGTCGTCGCTCTTGGCGACGGATAGCTCGGCGTCGAGCTTCGCCCGGTGTTCCTCGGCGATCCGCATCGCCTCCTCGCGGGTCACTTCGCCGAGCTTGAGGAGCTTCTCGAGATAGCTCTCGTGGACGCTCGGCCGCTTCTCGATCACGCGGTAGAGGGCCGGCTGGGTGAACGCCGGCTCGTCGGCCTCGTTGTGACCGCGGCGCCGGAAGCAGTACATGTCGATGACGACATCGCGCTGGAACTCGCGGCGGAAGTCCATCGCCAGATTGACTACCTGTGCGACCGCTTCGGGATCCTCGCCGTTGACGTGGAAGATGGGGATCTGGAGCATCTTCGCCACGTCGGTGGCATAGGTGCAGGAACGGGCCTCGCGGGGGCCGGTGGTGAAGCCGATCTGGTTGTTGACGACGACATGAAGCGCGCCGCCGATGCGGTAGGCGTCGAGTTCGCTGAGGTTGAGCGTCTCCTGGATGATTCCCTCGCCGGCGAACGCGGCATCGCCATGGATCAGGATCACCATCACTTGCTGCCGCGAGCGGTCGCCCGAGCGATCCTGCCGCGACCGCATCCGCCCGATCGCCACCGGATTCACAAACTCC
>CAJAYZ010000564.1 GCA_903949225.1 uncultured Planctomycetaceae bacterium | reverse complement strand
TGCTCAACCGGCTTTTCTGGACGATCTCCGGGATTCTTCTCCGGCTCCGCTACCGGGTCACGGTGGAGGGGGCCGAGGGGCTCTCCACGCTCAAGGGGCCGACGCTCGTCCTCCCCAACCACCCGGCCTACATCGATCCGCCTCTGGTGCTCTCCCACCTCCGGCTCGGCAAGGCGCTGCGTCCCCTCGTCTTCAGCGGCATCTACCGGCTGCTGCCGCTGCGGCCGTTGATGGCCATGGTCGATGCCTTCGAGGTGCCCGATCTCTCCGCGCAGAGCCGCGACGCCCAGGCCAAGACCCTCGAGATGATCGACGCCGTTGTCGCGCGGATCGGCCGCGGCGACAGCTTTTTGATTTATCCCTCCGGGCGACTCCAGCGCGGCAACGCCGAGGTGGTCGGCTCGGCCCGCGCTGTCCATGAACTCCTCTCGCGCTGCCCCGATCTCAATGTCGTCCTCGTGCGAACCCGCGGCCTGTGGGGGAGCAGCTTCGGGTGCGCCGCCACCGGCGCTCCACCGAGCCTCGTGCCGACGATGCTGCGGAATCTCGGCTGGGCCCTGGCGGCGCTCTTGGTCTTTCTGCCGCGCCGGAAGGTGACGATCCACGTCGAGGTGCTTCCCAAGAGGACGCTCCCCAAAGCGTCGCGCGAGCAGACGAACGCCTTCCTCGAGGGCTGGTACAACGTCGATGGCCCGCAGCAGCCGGCGTTCGTGCGCTACAGTCACTTCTTCGGCCCGACCGCGGGGCACTACGCCGCCGGCGCCGCGCTCCCGTTGATCGACCCGGCGACGATCGATCCGAAGACGATCCGGCTGGTGAACGATCTCGTCCAGGGGCATCTCGGCCGCGAACTCGATCCCCGCGAGCTCGCCTTCGACACGACGCTCGAGGCCCTCGGGATGGACAGCCTCGATCGGATGGATGCCACGCTCAAAGTCGAGCAGCAGTTCGGCTTCCACAACCCCTCCGTCCTCAACACCCTCGGCGAGCTGTGGGCGCTCGCTGACGGGAAGCTTTCCGGCGGGGCTAAGGAGGAGGTGATCCCGGTGCCGGCGGCCTGGTTCGCGCTGCCGCGATCGACCGATGCGCCGGCGGTGCTTGCTGGCACCGTCGCCGAGGCGTTCGTGCGCCGGGCGCTTGTGGCCCCGAAGGAGCCGGCCGTCGCCGATCGGATCTCCGGGGTGCTTCCGTCGCGTCGGCTCCTCGTCGGGGCGAGCCTCATGGCGCGCCGGTTCGCGGCCTGGCCGGAGAAGCATGTCGGCGTCATGCTGCCGGCGAGCGTCGCCGCCGACATCGTCTTCTTCGCCCTCCACATGGCGGGCAAAACCCCGGTGATGATGAACTGGACGACCGGCCCGGCGAATCTCGCTCATGGCGTCAAGGTGACCGGGACGCAGCGGATCATCACCTCGAAGAAGCTCGTCGACCGGCTCGGCATCGAGGTGCCCGGGGCGCCGTATGAATACCTCGAGACGATCCGCGGAGGGATCGGGAAGGCGGAGCAGATCTCGACGCTCCTCGGCACGATCCTGAACTCCGGGGCGATTCTCCGCGGGCTCCCCAAGCAGGATCCCGACGAACCGGCGGTGTTCCTTTTCACGTCCGGATCGGAGAGCGCGCCAAAGACCGTTCCCCTCTCGCACACCAACCTGATCACGAACATCGCAGACTCTCTCGAGGTCCTCGAGGTGACGGCGGCCGATTCGCTCCTCGGGTTTCTTCCGCCCTTCCACAGCTTCGGGCTCACCGGCAACGTCCTCCTCCCCCACCTCACCGGCATCCGCAGTGTCCGTCATGCCGATCCGACCGATGCCCGTGGCCTCGTGGAGACGATCCGGGCGTTCCAGCCGACGATGCTGTTCACGACGCCGACCTTCCTCTCCTACATCCTCTCGGTGAGCAAGGAAGGAGACTTGAAGAGCCTGCGGCGGATCATCGCCGGGGCCGAGAGGTGCCCGGATGCGGTCTTCGAGCGCACCGCGGCCCTCGCGCCGGAGGCAGTGATCCTCGAGGGCTACGGGATCACCGAGTGCTCTCCTGTCCTCGCTGCCAACCGGGTCGCCGATCGGCGCCGGGGGTTCATCGGCAGGCCGGTGCGCAACGTCGACATCCGCGTCGTCGACGTCGATTCGGGCGAGCCGGTGGCGACAGGGGAGACAGGAATGCTCCTCGCTTCGGGGCCGTCGATCTTCTCCGGATATCTCAATCACGACGGCCCATCGCCGTTTGTCGAGCTCGAAGGGAAGCAGTGGTACCGCACCGGCGATCTTGTCGTTGCCGATGCCGACAACTGGCTTGCCTTCAAGGGACGGCTGAAGCGGTTCCTCAAGGCGGGGGGAGAGATGATCTCGCTGCCGGCGCTCGAAGAGCCGTTTTCAAAGCGCTATCCTGCCGACGAAAACGGCCCGAAGGTGGCGGTGGAGGGGATCGAGACGCCAGGCGGCCGCCAGATCGCGCTGTTCACGACCTTTCCCCTCACGCTCCGCGAGGCGAGCCAGATCCTCCTCGAGGACGGCCTCCGCGGCGTGATGCGCCTCGATGAGGTCCGCCAGCTCGAGGCGATCCCCGTCCTTGGGACGGGCAAGACCGACTACAAGGAGCTCAGACGGCAGGTGACGGAGGCCGTGACCGGAGGTTGAGAGGTTGCAAGCGGGCCCGCTGCCGAATCGGAGTTGAAAGCATGAAATCAATCCGTCCCCTCTTCTTCGGCCTGATGATGGTGGCGATGGTCGTTGCCGCCGCCCTCGTGCGACGGCAAGGAGGGCCCAATGGCGGCGGCGAGGCGTGGCTCGTTCCGGTCGGCGTCCTCGGGGGCCTGTACGCGATCCTCGTCGTGGTCGACGTCGTCGTCCATGCCTGGAAGGGGGAAGGGCAGGCCTGCCGGGCCTGTGGTCATTTTCGCCCCGTCAAATCATTCCGCTTCGCCGGACCCTGTCCGCAGTGTGGCGAGTGATCCTGCGTCGACGGTCGTTCCTCGTGCTACCTATCCTGGGAATGAAAGCATGTTTCAGCCAGCCGTGCCGATCCTTCGCAGCTTCGACGAGAAGAAGGCGAAGGAGTTTTACGTTGACTTCCTCGGCTTCACCGTCGACTTCGAGCACCGTTTCGAGCCGGGGATGCCGCTGTACATGGGGATCTCCCAGGGAGACTGCCGGATCCATCTCTCCGAGCATTTCGGCGACTGCGCGCCGGGCGCACGGGTGCGGATCGAGGTGGCGGACGTCCGCGGTCTGTGCGCGAGCCTCAACGAGAAGGGCTACGGGAATGCCCGTCCCGGCTGGCACGATCAGGACTGGGGCAGCACGGAGATGACGATCCACGACCCGTTCGCCAACCGGCTCACGTTCTGGACGCCGTCGTCCAGGGGCGTCTGACCCTCCGGCCGGTGGCCGCCGGCTCACTCCGCCCGGAACACCACCCACGCCATTCCTCCAGCGGGGATCGTGAGCGTCACCTCGGCGCGGCTGAAGCGATCGAGCGGCACGCGTTCGGCTTCCGCGCCGCCCCGGCTTGCCAGGCACGAGCCTTCGAGACCGGCGTAATAGAGCGGCACAGGGACCGTCCGCTCGATCGGCTCATCGAGCGGATTAAAGACGGCGAGCAACGCGCGCTTCTCGAGCCGCGGATTGACATGGAGCATGCCGTCCCAGTCGCGGCCGTCGGCACGGCGGAGGTGGAGGACGTCGCTTTCGAGGATGTCGCGGTGGGCCTTGTACCAGGCGACCTGCCCCCGGACCATCTCGCGCGTCGCGTCGGTGTCGTACAGCCGCGGGCCCCGGTAGCAGGCCTGTACCCCGAGAGCGAGATTTGATTCCATCATCCGCCGGTAGTGGTCGAGATGGTCGGCGAGCGGTTCGATCGTCGCCGCTGCGCCGCCGCCGTGGTATTGCGCCAGCGGCACGAACATCCATCCCATGGATGGCGTCCGCTCCCAGGTGCCGTCGAAAATGTTCTGGCGGGTGTGGATCACCTGCTCTGCCCGGGGAAGCGACCAGTTCGTCTCCCGGTAGCCCATCCCGCATTTGTTCGAGCCGGCGAGGAAGTAGTGATCGGGGACGTTGAGATAGACGCCGCGCTCCCGGCACCATCGATACCAATCGCGGATGATCCGCCACTGCGCCCACTGCGAGTCGTCGAGGCCGCGCTGGAGCGGCGGCCGGGGCGTGACGTCCCAATCGCCGGGATAGGAGCCGTCGTGTTCGAGGACGGTGAATCCGGTCGTGTCGTAGAGCTTCTCGAGCTTGCGGAAGTAGTCGAGGCCCCACGCACTCGTCAGGGCCGGAGCGTGTCCGAAGGTCGTTTTCTCGCCAGGGGCAGGGACGACGTCGTTCCCGCCGCCGATCTGCCGGCTCGAGAGGAGAGAATAGGCGCCAAGATCGATGCCACGCGTGCGGGCGTGGTCGGCAAGGGCCTTGAAGCGGGCGAGGTGGTCGGCCGACTCGTTCTCGGCATCGAAGCCGGAGCCGAAGGAGAGGATCACCATCTCGAAGCCGACCTCCGCTGCCTGATCTATCGCCCGCCGCACCGCTTCGGGGCGGGAGTCAAGGAGGTGGTGCATGAGCGGGTTTTCCGTCGCCCACGGCGCCAAGGTGCGCTTGAATCTCCGCACCGCCAGCCCACGCCGCTCCCGGTCGGTGGAATCGTGGATAAGGACGAAGGCCCGGAAGCTCTCGAACGATTCCCCCGGCGCCACCTCCTGGGCCGGCCCGCGGAACGGGCCCACCTCAAGGAGGCAGGGCATTTTCTTCTCGTAATTGACCTGCGTGCCGAACGCCGGGTCTTCCCTCCAGCGGACGGCATGGCGGCAGGCATGTTCGTGGCCAAAGCCGCCGAAGGCCTGATCGGTCTCGACATGGAGCGCATCGGGATGGGGGAGGATGACCCCCGGCGCGTCGTCGACCGGATTGGAGGGCTCGACGATCGCGAGGTATTCGGCGGTAAAGCGGTCGACGGTGAGCGGCTTGCCCGAACGATTCGTGACAACGATCCACTTCGAGAACGCGGGCAGGCCGTCATAGAGCTCGTAGTGGACGCTGACGGTGAAGGGAGGATCGTCACCCGCGGGGGCGAAGTCGAGGCGGGCCGACACCCCCGGCGGCGGCCAGGCGGCAGCGGGGGCGTGATGACGCGAGCGCTTCCAGGGGAACCGCTCGACCGTGACGCCGGTCTCGATCCCAGTGAGTCGGAGGGCCTCCCGATCGGCCGACATCGCGGCGAGCCAGGCCGGAAGGAGGAACGCCCGGTTCGGCTGGCCGACGAGCCCGCCGATCCGATGCTCAGTGCCGTCGATGGTCAGCAGCGCCTCGGGGCCTACGGCGCGGAGGAGACTGCGGTCGCCGGCGAGGTCATCGAGGGCGATGGTGGCGCAGCCGTTCTCGAGGCGGAGGACACGACGGACGAGACCATTGTCGAGCGTGAGCGTGGCCCCGTCGGCCGATCGATCGGCCCGCGCCTTGAAGGGTGCCGGATCGAGATGCCAGTCGACCCTGCCGATCGCCGGGCCCGGGGGAGCGCTTCCAGTGCTCTGAGCATTCCCGGTCTCGGGCAAACCGATCGCGGCGACACAGGCGCACGCTATCGCCAAGCCCGGCAGGCGCGCCCGGAGATCTGACGGGTGAATCATGGGGGCCTCCGGGAGGGATGAACGGGAGGGGTGACGGCCCCATGGTCGACGGATTTTCAGGCGATCCGGTCGAACTCCCAGCCCTTGCGGTATTCCCGCGTGAGGAACTTCTCCGCCTCGGGGGCATTGGGGATCTTCATCGCCGCGGCGTCCCACTCGAGCTTCTTCCCCGAGCGGTAGGCGACGTTGCCGAGGTGATTGGCCTCGGTGAGGGGCCCCGAATAGCTGAACGGGCAGGTCGTCGGGGCGCCGGTCTTGCAGGCATGGAGCCACTCGGCGTGATGGCCAAGCGACGGCGGGATCGACTCGGCCGGCCGCTTGAAGTCGCGGACATCGGGGCCGAAGAGGAGGAGGTGGCGGCCGTAGTCGGCGAGCAAGCTTCCTTGGCTGCCGATAAACAAGCAGCCGGAATCCCAACGCGGGATCGAGCCCTCTTCCCAGGCCGGCGGCTTGTCCTTCCCCTGATACCAGGAGAGTGAGAGGGGAGCCCGGTCGCCGCGGGCGCCGTAGGTGTACGTCACGTGCATCGACGCCGGAGCAAGCTCCGGATGGGGGGGCGGCCCGAAGGCTTCGACGGTCTTCGGGGCATCGAGATCGAGCGCCCAGAAGGGAAGATCGATCCAGTGGCTCCCCAAGTCGGACATCGTGCCGCTGCCGAAATCCCACCACCGATACCACTTCGGCCCCGGCCAGTAGGCCTCATGGAAGGGGCGCTGCGGGGCGGGGCCGAGCCACAGATCCCAGTCGAGCCCTTCAGGGATCGGCGTCGAGCCGACGGGGCGATCCTGGATGGCGATGATGTCGCCATACTTCTTCGCATCCTCCGGCGACTGCAGCCCCCACGCCCGGCCGACCCAGCAGTGGACGTCGCTCACCTTCCCGATCGCCCCCCCCTTCACGAGCTCCACGACGCGCCGGTAGTTGGCGTCAGCGTGGATCTGCGTCCCCATCTGCGTGGCGACGCCGGCCAGCTTGGCTGCCTCGGTGACGACGCGGGCCTCGCGGACGTTGTGCGTCAGCGGCTTTTCGCAGTAGACGTGCTTCTTCTCGCGAAGCGCAGGCAGCGTCGCGAAGGCGTGGGTGTGTTCGGTGGTGCTGACGACGACGGCGTCATAGTCGGCGGGCTTGAGCTCCTCGTAGAGCCGGCGGTAGTCGCCGAATCCCTTGGCGCCGGGCGCCTTGCCGAGGGCGCCGGCGAGCGTCTTGGCGTTGACGTCACACACCGCCACCACCTGCTCGCCGAGGACGGCGTCGAGGTTGCCGCCGCCGCGGCCGCCGCAGCCGATCACCGCCATCCGCAGCTTCTCCGCCCGGTTCTCAGCGCGAACAATCGTTGGCAGGCTGAAGACGGTGCTGGCGGCGATCGAGCCCCTGAGAAACGTCCGCCGGGTCGCGCGGGGCGTGTCGGTGGCAGGGCTGGTCGAGGTGGTCGGAAGCTCGGCGGAATGAGACTCGGGGCGCATGGAAGGGCTCCTGCGGGAGAACGGGGGATTGGGAGGAGCATAGACCGCGTCGATCGCGGGTGTCCAGAAACAGCGGCTTCCAGGGGAGACGTCACCGGGGGCCGGAGTGGTGCATCAGCCTTGCGGGGGGCACGGGTGGGGGGCGATACTCGGTCGAAACATCGCCCCACGGCCGCCCACAAGCGGGCCCGCTGAGGGTGGCCGTACGTCGCGGCCAGTCCACCTCGAAGCTCTCCATGCCCAATCCTTCTTTCCGGCCTCCGGTCAGCCCCGCCCGGTCGGGCGGCTTCGCGGCGATTCGGGCTCTTGGGGCGGCATTCGTCCTCCTCGTGACATCGCTCGCGGCCGGCCCGGCTGCGGCGCAGCGGGTGCTCGTGCCGGAGCGCGAGTGGAGCGACGCCACGGGGATGTTCAAGGTGCAGGCGAGCCTCGTGGGGATCGAAGGAACGGCGCTGACCCTGCGGCAGACCGACGGCACCGATCTGACCATCGAGCTCGATCAGCTCGCCCCAATCGACCAGCTCATCGCCCGGCGGACGATTCGCCGCCTCGCCCACCGGGGCGAGAGGCCTCCGCAGGTGGAGGCGTTCGACACTGCTGCCCGGGCCACCAACCACACCGACTTCCCCCCCTTGGCCCCTGAGCCGCTCGCCGCCGATCCGGCCGATGCCGGCCGTGGCCTCGTTGCGGGAAGGGTGGTGATCACCCGTCGGGATCCGTTCGATCGAGTCGGACGGGTGATCCCGCTGGGAGGGGCCGGCGGCGTGGTGCTTGTGGGAATCGAAAACTCGACGCCGGGGCGGCCACTGCCGACGAGGCTCGTGTGGGTGTCGATGAAGTCGCAGACGGTGATCGCTGAACACGATCTCTCTGGCGCCGAGATCGTCCTCGACTACCACCCGATCCTCGAGCGCCTCCTGACCGTGTCGCGCGAGAAGCTCACCGCGGAGGGGGCGGCGAAGCAGGTGCTCACACTCTGGGATGCTGCTCCGAGCCGCAAGGCCGCGACCGCCTGGTCGGCGTGGCGGGCGCCGTGCGGCGATGGCCAGCCTCTCGCCCGCCATCCCTGGGGGCGGATCGTCAACGACGCGCTCGTCGTCCATCAAAGCAGCCGGGAGGAGTTTTCCTGCTGGGACATCGACGCCAAGCGAGCCCTCTACCGTCTCGCCCAGGATCCGGGGCATTCGCCGATGCCGTCGCTTTCCGGTGGCGGCCGCTACCTCGCCCTCCCTGACACGCGCCGTGTCCAAGTGTGCGATGCGGCCACTGGAAAAGTGCTCGTGTCGCTCCCCGTCGGTGCCACGTCGGGGGTGAGCTTCGATCCCGACGGGCGACGCTTGGCGTTGATCCAGGAAGGGAATGCGCAGATCCATGATCTTGCCGATCCGACCAGCCCGATCCCGGTCTTCCGTGTCCACGGCGCGAGTGCGCAGCGCACGGCGCTGGCGTGGGTTGGTGAGGAGCAGCTCCTCATCCAATCGGCCCGGGGGCTTGCGGCGGTGCTCTGGTCGGCGGCGAAGGGCTTGCCTGTCTGGCGCTACGAATGGCAGCCGGTGCAGTCGGGAGACACCGTCGATGATCTCGCCGTCCGGGTTGTCGAAGGGATGCTTCTTTACGCGGCCCCTCCGGAAGACGAGGACGGGGCCGCCGGTGCCGGCGAGGGAAAGAAAAAGCCGGGGACGACGCTCGCGTTGATTGTGGCGGCGAAGATCCCGGAGCCGGCGGTGTCGAAGGCCGATGACGAGCTCCCCGCCGGGCTCCCGGCGCTTGTTGAGCCAGGCACGGTCATGGCCACGAAGGTTGACACGGGGGCCGATCACGACCGCGAGATCGCGACGGTCGCGAAGACGTTTGAGCGAACGAAGTGGGTTTACGACGCTTCGTCGCCGGCGCAGGTCGAAGTCTCCACGACGGCCGGCGGCACGGTCACCTACACCGATGCCGAGCGACGCGAGCGGCAGCTCAAGCAGGTGACGCCGACGACGCGGCGGATCCGG
The DNA here is from genome assembly GCA_903949225.1 of uncultured Planctomycetaceae bacterium. Classification (GTDB taxonomy): domain Bacteria; phylum Planctomycetota; class Planctomycetia; order Pirellulales; family UBA1268; genus QWOP01. Next base: position 1,415 of record CAJAYZ010000564.1, on the reverse strand, counting down.
GTCGTCGTCCATGGGGTGCCGCTCGTCACCGCGCAGCGCTCGACCGACATCCCCGACAAGCTCGTCCTCGGGGCAGGGGAGACCGACAAGGATCTCGCCGCCCGGCTGCCGACGCCCGACCTCGGCTGGATCGAGCGGATCCTCTTCTCCCCGGTGCTCGTCGACGTCACAGAAGCCGACGGCCTCGGCACGACTGCGTGCACCGCCGAAGGGCTCGTGACGAAGCGGGCGAAGTGACGCTCCCGGCGGGTGGCTCCAACGACGTGGACGCCCTCCTTCCGGAGTGATTGGGCTGCGGCATCCCAATCTGGAGCCCCTCAAGGCCCGCGGCCGAGGTCTCGAGCCATCAGCCGGGGCAGAGGGCAATCCGACGCGAGATCGAGTTTTCCAGCGACACGGATGTGGTCACGCCGGTGTCTCAGGGGCGCTGAAACGTTCCGCAGTGCCCGTGGTTACTTTCGGTGCGCACCCAAACAGTCCATCTCCTCAACGACCTTCTCAAGTAACGGCTGAACGAAGACCCGCACCCCCTCCTCGCTGAGGTGGTGTTGATCAGCAAACCAGCACTGGTCGTCGCCCCCGACTTTCGAGCGTCCCGATTTATCGAAAAACAACCCGGCAAGATCGACGGCCACCATGCCGTTCTTCGACACTTGTTCGAACGCGCTACGATATGCAGAGTTCCAACGGTCATGCGTCTGGCGATCAATGCCTTCCAGTTCGACGGCTCTCCCCGTCACTCGCGACCGGAGTCCAAGTTGCTTCATCGAATGTTTTGCAGCTGGCGCTGCATGAAAAAACCACAATGTGGCATCGATCTGATCGCATTCCGCGATCATCGACTCCAGGCTGGCTGAAAAGAGGTCTGCTGGGTGCGAGTTATGTACATCGCCGACTGACGTCGTTTGAATGCCCGCAACAGAAGAATAGCACCCATCCGGACCCCGATAGGGAACGTACCACAACCAGTTACCGCAGAGAATCACATTTGCTGGTCGGTTTTCTCGGATCCATTCGATTACCGATTTATGCCACCGCTCAGCAACCGCGGCGGAGCGACCGCTACCCTGGATCCACGCCCCAGGAAGCGGAAAGTAGCCGGGCATGATCGCTGCCGCACCACAGACGCCCTTCTCTCGAGCCAAGGCATCAAGCGAGGTACTGATCATGGCAGCATGGCTATCGCCGAGGAGCAGGAAACAGGGGCGTTTGGCATCTTCTGCTCCTATCGGCGGCAATGACATGGGGGCGGCATAGGATTCCCCGGTGTGGAAGGGAGCAGAATCCGGCCAGGACGGCTCAATAAATTGTAATTGTTCAGACGTAAATCGCCCACGAAGACCACTGGCGGCGGTAATCGTCAAAGAGACCGCCGCTAGGAGGCATGAGAGCGAAACGGCAACCACCACCACTCG
>CAJAYZ010000563.1 GCA_903949225.1 uncultured Planctomycetaceae bacterium | reverse complement strand
GGATCCAGGCGATCCGGTCGGGGAAGCCGGCGTCGCCGAGGTTCTTGTGGCAGACGTCGTGAAACGCCTTGCTTCGATTGGCCGTCCCCATGCCGTCGGCCTGGACGACGACAAACCCCAGCTCCGCCAGCTGCGACATCGAGCCGAAGGATGGCCGCCACGCCACCGGCACGTGGCTGTCCTGCGGACCGGCGTAGACGTTTTCGATCACGGGATAGCGGCGGGCCGGATCGAAAGTGGAAGGCCGGAGGATGATGCCGTGGATATCGGTGACGCCGTCGCGGCCTTTGGCCACAAAGCGCTCCGGCTGCGGCCAGCCGGTGGCGACGAGGCCCGAGTCATCAGCCACCTCGAGGTCGCAGAGCTTCGCCCCGTCGGCAGCCCGACGCAGCTCGTGCCGCGGCGGCAGATCGACGCGCGACCAGCGGTCGATATAGGTTTTGCCATCGGGGGCCCAGGTGAGCTCGTGCGTGCCATCCCCCTCGGTGAGCATCGTGAACCCGCTGCCGTCGAAGTTCACCCGGGCGTAGTGGACGTGGTACGGGCTTTGGGCGGGATCGCGGCCCGAGAGACGGAGAACGAGGGAGCGGCTCTCCTCGTCGACCTCCACCACGCTCCGCACCGGCCACTCCCCAGCCGTGATCGGCGTCGTGGCGCCGGTGGCGATGTCGACTGAATAAAGATGATGCCAGCCGCTCCGCTCGCTACTCCAGAGGAGCGTTCCCTCGGCGGGGAGCGAGTGGAGCCAGGCCCGGTTGACCCAGTCGATGAAGGTATCACTCTGCTCGTCGATGACTGCCGAGACGCGTCCGGTGGGGACGTCGATCTTGAGGATCCGCATGACACGGTGGCCGCGCTCGTTGTAGCGAAAGAGAAACGACGAACCATCGGGGAGCCAGAGGAAGTCGGAGATTTCCCAGGGGGTGGCGAAGAGCGATTGATCGAGCGGCACTTCGGCGAGGGCATCGAGATCGAAGAGGTGCGGAAAGCGCTCGTCGATTCGGTCTCCCGGCTTGTCGTAGCGGAACTCGATCACCCGCGGTTGGGGCTGGTCTTTCGGCGTCGATTCGACGATGGTGACGGTGCGGTGCTCCCCTTCGCGCTGCTTGATCGCGATCATCCACCGGCCATCGGGCGAGACGAAACGTTCATCGGTGAAGTGGAAACCCTCCGTCGCTCCGCTCGTGAGTGCCTTTTCAGTGCCGTCGGCACGCTTCGCCACGAGATCGCCGTCGCGAAGGATCACCTCGGCGCGCGGGGGGCCGGCAGCGGGCTCTGGGGCCCGGGGCCGGCGACGCTCGCCAGACCCGCGCGATCCGCTCGGCACGACATCGGGCTCGAGAGAATCGATCCGGAACGTCGATCCCCCCAGATCGGCCGCCGCGGCTGTTAGGAGCGTGCCGTCGCCGCGCTCGAAGCCCCACAGATGGCCGGCGAAGGTGTGCTGATCGCGCGAGCCACCGGGGGCGAGTGAGCCGTAGGAGCGTCGCTCGCCGCCGCCGTCGATCCAGACGATCTTCAGCGCTTCGCTTGTTGCATTCTCGAGCCGGATCGACGTCTCAGGGCCGTTGCCGCTGCGCAAGGGGCGGTCGAGCCGCACGCGCCGCGCTCCCGCGGAGCGCAGCTCGACGGCGAGGGGATCGTCGGGCGTAAGAATCCGCCTTTCACCCGAGCGACAGTCGACCCGCACCACCTCGTGGGCGTAAGCGCCAGTGCGCACCCGGTAGACAAGCACGGCGCCGTCGTCGATCCAGCGCGGCTCGATGGAGTGCCGGTAGACAAGGCCGCTGACGCGCGTGTCGTGCGACGTCGCCCGATGCCAGGCCGCGTCGAAGCCGTCGAGCGGCTCCGCGGCCGGGCTGGCCGCGGCAACGACGATGGCGGCGACCGCGAGGAGGAACCGGATCGGAGGGCGGTTCATTTGCGGGGGGCCTGTGGCGCGAGGAGCCTCCGGTCGAAGAAGTCGGAGATCGTCCGCCAGAGGTGGATCCGGTCGGGAGCGCCGGCGATGCCGTGGGATTGCCCTGGATAGATCATCACCTCGAAGAGCTGGCCGTCTTTTTGCATCCGGGCCACGAGCGCCGTTGTGTTTTCGAAGACGACGTTGTCGTCGGCCATGCCGTGGATGACCAGGAGGGGATCGGCGATCGTCTCCGCCACCGCGAGAACGCCCGAGCGCTCGTAGGGGCCCTTATCAACGGCCGGATTGCCGAGATAGCGCTCGGTGTAGTGGGTGTCGTAGAGCGACCAATCGGTGACCGGGGCCCCGGAGGCCCCGGCGGCAAAGAGGCCCGGATGGGCCGCAAGCAGCCGCAGCACCATGAAGCCGCCGTACGACCAGCCGTGGACGGCGACGCGATCGGGATCGACGTCGGCCCGCGCGCGGAGCCAATCGACCCCCACCTTCTGATCGCGCACCTCCACGTCTCCCATCTTCAGATGGATCGGGTCTTCAAATGCCTTGCCGCGGCCACTCGTGCCCCGATTGTCGAGGGAGAAGACATGCCAGCCTCGGCGCGCGAACCACTGCGAGACAGCATTTCCCCAGCGCCGTGCGGCGAGTGGGCCGACCCCTGGGCCGCCGTAGACGATGACGAGCGCCGGGGCCTTCTCCCCCGGGGAGAGCGTGGGACGCAGATGGGAATAGTGGAGTGGCGTGCCATCGTCGGCGGCGAGCGTGCCAAACTCAGGGGCGATGTGACCGGCGAGGAACGGCGCATAGGGATGATCCCCCTCGATGCGGTTTTCCTCGATCCAGGCGATCCGCTTCCCGTCGGCGGCGGCGAGATACGTCTGCGGCGGCTGCGTCGGCGTCGAGCGCGTGACAAGCGCCCGGGTGCCGGTCTTATCCATCGAGACGTCGTGCCAGCCCCCCGGCTCGGTGAGGCGCCGCGGTGGCGCGGCCGGCTTCCCGGCGGCGGGGAGATCGATGGCGTAGAGATGCTTCTCGATCGGCGTCTCGATGCCCGCCATGAAGAACACCCTCCCTGCTTTTTCGTCGCTACCGACGATCCGGTCGATTCCCCAGGAGCCGCTAGTCACCTGTTCGAGGGCGCCGTCACTTTTGAGAAAGAGGTGGCGGAAACCATCGCGTTCGCTCGTCCAGAGGAGCCGGCCGTCGCGGAGGACCCGCAGGTCGTCGGAGAGATTGACCCAGGTGGGGGAGGTTTCGGTGAGCTCTGTGCGGGGGGCGCCAGAGGCCGGATCGAATCGCAGCAGATCGAGCCGCTTTTGATCACGCGACTGCCGCTGGACGAGGATCGACTTGGAATCGGGTGTCCAATCGACCCGGGCCACATAGATATCGGAATCGGCGCCGAGGTCGAGTTTCATAGGCGCCGTGCCGGCAGGGGCGGCAGGATCGAACACAAACAGCTCGACGCGGGCGTTCGGCGTCCCGGCACGGGGATAGCGTTGCTCGAAGACGCGCGTACCGTCGGCACCGATTGCTGCCCGCGGCACCATCCGCACGTCGCTCTCGTCGACCTTCGCCACGACCAGTCGCGAATCGTCGGGGCTCCACCAATGCCCCTCGCGCCGGTCCATCTCCTCCTGGGCGACAAACTCCGCGCTTCCCCACGAAACCGCTCCGCCGCCGTCGGTCGTCAGGGCCCGCTCAGCGCCGGTGGCGAGATCGTGCAGGAAGAGATTCTGATCGCGGACGAACGACACGGAAGTCCCGCGCGGGGAGATCCGGGCGTCGAGTTCGGTCTGTGGCGTGTCGGTGAGCCGGCGGACGGCGCCGTCGGCAACGGTGGCGAGGTAGAGATCGCCGTCGAGCGGGACGAGGATCGAGGTCGCGTCGGGGGCCCAGGCATAGGAGATCACGCCGCGCGTGCCGCCGACCCTGGCCCGCTCGCGCCGCATCTTCTCTTCCTCGGAGACCTCCCCGCCGCCGAACTTCGTCGAGTCGACGAGCATCCGCTTCTGGCCGGTGGCGGTTTCGAGGGCCCACAGGTCGTAGCGGTCGCGATCGTCGGCCCGCGGCTC
>CAJAYZ010000562.1 GCA_903949225.1 uncultured Planctomycetaceae bacterium | reverse complement strand
GTCGGGTAACGATCCCGTCGAGCTCGGCGAGGTTCCGCTCTTGGAGCGAGCGCGACAGCGGGATCCCCCCCTGCCGCTCGTCCATGCCGAAGCCGTAGAAGAACGGCCGGCGCCGTGTCCGTTCATCGTTGGGATCGTGGGCGAGTTTCCAGCCGTCGAGGAGCGGCGTGACGAGCGACCGGGCCGCCTCGGGATGCGTCTGGCTGAGCTGTTCGAGCACCGGGAGTGCCTTCTCGGCGTCTCCCATCTTGGCATGGAGGGCGACGACCGCCCGCTCCACGGCGGGGCGCTCCGCCGGATCGAGGCGCGCGAGCCAGGCGTCGTCGGGACGGGTCTCGAGCATGTCGGCGAGCTTCACCGGCCACTGCGGCATCCGCTGCCGAGCCATCTCCACCTGCTGCTCCTCCCAGTAGTAGACGTTTCCGTAGGGATCGCGACGCATGCCGACGTCGCGGGTGTCGTGCTTCGCCGAGAGCGTCGCCTCGACCGTCCACGCCCGCGCGGCGAGGCCGAGCTTCCCCTTCCAGCGCGGGTCGTCCGGGGCGCTCGTGGCGGTGACGCCGCTGACGGCGCTCGCGAGGAGCCGCAGCCAGGTCGTCCGCGGCTCGATCTCGTGGGGATCGCGTGTCGGGCCGGCGGCCACGCGCGCGGCGATCGCCGAGACGAGTTCCACGCCGGTCTCCGGATCGGTCTGCCCGATCCGTCCGATCCATGCCGCGGCGTCGGCCTTGGGGAGCTGCGGCAACAGTTGGGCCGCCTGCTCGATCGCGAACCGGCGCGCGGGGGTGCCGGGCGCGGCGGCGCCGACGAGGGCCTCGACCGCCTGCCACATTTCGGCAAGCGTGGCGGCCTTCGGATCCCGCTGCCGGGCGGCGCGGAGCTGCTTGACGCGAAGCTCGAGCGCGGAGACGTCCTTTTCCTCCTTCGCTTCCTCGAGCGACGGCAGGAGAGGCGCGGCGAGGTCGGCCCGGCCGGCATCGGCGAGGATTCCGGCCGCCGTCCCCAGATCGAGACCGGCTCCGTCGCGGCGCAGCTCGGCGAGAAGGGCAGCGGCGAGATCGTTCCCCTCCGTGCCCGCGGCGAGGGCCATCCGGCCGATCGCCCCGATCTGCCGGCGGCGTGGTTCACCGATCGGCTTCGGGAGGAGGCGGGCCACGGCGATCACATCGGCCGCCGAGAAGAGGGGAATCTCCGGCTCGAGCGGCAGCCCGGTCGGGCTCGGCTGCGGTTGGGGGGGCGTGGCGAATTGTTCGAGGATCCGCTCGGCGGCGGCGGTGGACTCGGCGGGCGTGAGGGTGGTGAGAAACGTCGCCACGCGGTCCCAAGCCCCGGCAAGGACGTCGTCGCGAAAGCGCTTGAGCTCGGTATCGAACGGATCGGGGGGGGCTGCGGGGGCAGCCGCTCCTCCGGCGACCGGCGCTGCCGTGGCGTCGGTCATGGTCGGCGGTGTGGCGGGGGATTCCGCCGGGGCGGCGGTGACGACCGCCGTCGTCCCCGCGGCAGGAGTGGCGGGAACGATCCGGATCGTGGCGGTGGAGAAGCCGCCGACGCTGCCGGCGATCACCTGTTCGACGACCGGGACGGCGCTCGCGTCGCCGCTGGCGGCAGCCGCGACTCCGTCGGGGGCCGTGCCGCCGAGCAGGACCGACGGCCGCCGGTCGAAGACGAGCTGCTTGATCTTCGCGATCCGCGCGGTCGCCGGGTCGACGGTCGCAGCGGCCGGTGCCGATGGCTCCGCG
>CAJAYZ010000561.1 GCA_903949225.1 uncultured Planctomycetaceae bacterium | reverse complement strand
GACTTCTCACGCCTCTCATGGGCCGTTCGGTTGCTGCCGCGAGTCGAGCCGCGGCGGGATCCTCGCCGCGCGAGGTGCTCGTGACGGCGGTCGGATATCCCGATCGGATCGAGATCGAGTTTGCCGATTCCGGGTCTGGGCTGACTCCCCGGGAGCGGAATTCGCTCCCCCGCGGCCGTTCATCTGCCGACCCGCGGGAGTCGACCGATCCGCTGCTCGATGACGTTCTCCGTCTGGCCACCTCCGTCGGGGGAACGCTGGCGGCGATGGAATGCCCCGAAGGAGGCAGCGCCGTAACGCTCTGCCTGCCGATTCGCCGGACTGCGCTGCGGCGAGCGGCGTAGCGATCTCCCTTCCATCCTCCCCGAGAGCACGTGCATGGATCCCCACCTCACCAACTCCCGCCGCAGCCGCGTCCCGGTTGTGACGCCGGCGCAGATCGTGGCGCTCGGACTGGTGGCCGCGTCGATCGGTTGGGCGGCCTGGTTGCTGCAGGAGCGTCCCGCGGCCGACGAGGTGGCCCTGCTCGAGGACACCACCCTCACGGCACCCCAGTTGGCGGCCATTGAAGCGGCCCTCGACCGGGCCAACCTCACCGACTACCGCACCGCGGAAGGGACGGTCTGGGTGCCCCGGTCGCGCCAAGGCGCGTACAAGCGCGCGGTCGTCGACGGGGATGCGATTCCCAAGCCATGGGGGACACGGTTCCACGAAGCGATCGCTTCCGGCGGCGTCTGGACGTCGACGTCGGCCCGGGCCGAGTCGTTGAAAGTCGCCCTCCAGGACGAACTCTCTCAGGTCCTCTGTTCGATGCCGGGGATCGAACGGGCCGCCGTGCTCTATGACGTCGAGGAGCGTTCGGGATTCCAGCAGGAACCGCTCAAGACCGCCAGCGTCGGCATCCGCACGACCTCGGGCACCGAGCTCGACGCCGTTCGCGCCCACGGCATCCGCGTCCTCGTCGCCTCGTCAATCGCGGGGCTCGAACCGGAGCGGGTGGCCGTCACCGATCTCTCGACGGGAAGGGTCTTCGCCGGTGCACTCGAGGATCCCACCGCCAGCGCCACGGTCGCCCCGGAGTTGGCCCGGCGGTTTGCCAACGAGACGGCCCTGGCCGGCAGGATCCGCCAGGCGCTGGCGTTCGTCCGTGGCGTGATCGTGGATGTCGCCATCGATGCCACGCCGCTCCCCACCACCGACAGCCCGCTCCCCACGGCGACTGACCCGTCCGAGCCGCCCATCGCGGCCGCGGCGAACGCGCCTGCCGAGCTGCTCCCTCCGGCTCCCCCGCCATCGCGACAGCCCGTCGCCCCGGGGGCTCCCGTCGGGCGCGCTCGTCCCCGGAACGACAATCCGGAGATTCCCGGCGTAGTCCATGTCACCGTCTCGATCCCCGACAATTATCTCGCTGCCGCTGTTGAAGCCTCGAAGGCCCGTTTGCAGGCCAATCTCTCCGCCGACAGCGTCACCGCTCCCGCCGCCGACACCGCGGCGGCGGCCGAAGATCACGAACTCGAGCGTCTCCGTGAGATCGTCGAGCGGGCGCTCTCGTCGTTCGACAGTCCCGATCGCCTCCGCGTTCTGGTGACGAGCTACCCGGCCATGGTTCCCGACGCCACGGAGCGCGGTGCGGAGGCCCTCGATGGCCCCCGGCCACTGCCTGCCAATCGCAGCCCCGCGGCGGATGTCACGATCCATTCCGAAGTCGACATCCCTCCGTCTCACCACCCGTTGCCCGACCTGCCGCGCGAAGCGTGGCTGGCCGCCACGAGCGTCCTGGTCGGAATCCTCGCGGGCTTCCTGTGGTGGGCCGGCAGTCGAAGCAGTGGCCGGCCGGAGGAGTCGCTCCCGGGCTGGAAGGCATCCGACGACGACCGCGCCGGCGTCGATGACGACCGGAGGCTGGCGGCATGATGTCGAGCCTGTCACAAGCGTTCGCGACTCGCCCCCCGTTCGGCGCCCCGGCGGCGGTGCGCCTGCGGTTTGTCGTGACGATCGGCCTGCTTGTCTCTCTCGGCGGGATGCCCTGGGTTCTCGGGGCTTCAGCCGACCTGTCGCCCGAGCCAGCCGTCGAGCCGATCGCCGACGTGACGCCGGCCCGCCTCTTCGAACCGACCTTCCCCGACGCCATTCCGATCGGGGCGATCCCTACCGGCGCCACGATGAGCGCCGACGAGGCGTCCGGATCCACGCGGCGGGCGTCGAGCCTCGATCTTCGCATCACCGCGTTTCTGGGGGCCTTGCTCGCCGCGGTGCTGTTCTTGAAGTGGAACGGACGGCGAACGATGCACCGACCTCCGGCCGAGGTGTTCGCGGTCCTCGGCGAGGCCTCCCTTGGCGGCCAGCACGTCGCCCGGATCGTCCGCTTCGGCCCGAAGACGATCCTCGTCGGCGTGTCGGGTGCGACCTGCACGACGCTGGCCGAGATCGACGATCCCGGTGCCACCGAGGCGATCACCGCAGCCTGCCTGCCGACCGCCGTGGCAGGATCCGCAGGCCCCCCCACGCGCCTTGGCCTTCCGCTGCGAGCACGGGCCGCCGCCCGGGCCCTGCTCGGGGTATTCCTCGTCGTCATGGCCGCGCTCCCGAACACACCGTCCCGCGGCGACGAGGCTGCGGCCCCCGCGGTCTCCGATCTTCCTGCAGCACCGTTGACCGCGGAGGCCTTTCCTCCCACGCCGGTTGGCACACTCGCCGGCGGTCGACCGACGACCGACATCGCCGCGCTGCCGGCCTGGAGTGATCTCACCACCCGGTCACTCGGCCCCCGCTCGGTCGACGGGATCCTCTCGGCGGTGATCCTCTTCGGCGTGGCGAGCATCGCCCCGGCGATCCTCCTCATGACGACGTCGTTCGTGCGGATGTCGGTGGTCCTTTCGCTCGTCCGGCAGGGCCTCGGCACCCAGGGGCTCCCCTCCAATCAGATCGTGACCTCGCTGGCGTTATTCCTCTCGCTGCTGGTGATGTGGCCGGTGTGGACGTCGGCCTACCGAGAGGGGGTCCAGCCGCTGCAGGAGGGAAAGATCGACGCGAGCACCGCCTTCGAGCGTGGCTCGGTCCCGGTCCGTCGCTGGATGGCGGGCCAGATCGAACGGGCCGGGAACCGGCAGACGATGCTCCTCTTCCTCGCCCGTCATCCCTCGGCGCCACGCGAGGTCCGCAGCTACGACGACGTCCCCTTGGAAACCCTCCTGCCGGCGTTCCTCGTCAGCGAACTGAAGACCGCCTTCTCGATCGGTGTCCGCCTGTTGCTGCCGTTCCTCGTCCTCGATCTCCTCGTCGCGACCCTCCTTGCCTCGACCGGCCTGGGGATGGTGTCGCCGGCGACGGTCTCCCTGCCCCTCAAACTCGTCGTGTTCGTGATGGCCGACGGCTGGTCGCTCGTGGTCCAGTCCCTCCTCGATGGCGTGCGGACCGCAGCCTGAGCGGGTCGATCGCCGCAGATTCGCGCCCCCGTCCGAGAGGCCCCCGTGGTCGACACCGAGTTCGCCGAACTTCTCCGCCACGCGCTGCTGGCCGCGATGCACGTCGGGGCGCCGGTGCTCGTGGTGGCGTTCGTCGTCAGCTTGGGCACGGGCCTCCTCCAAGCGGCGACCGGGATCCACGAGACGGCCGTCGGCCTCCTGCCGCGACTCCTCGTCGTCGGGCTGACGCTCGTGGCGACGCTCCCCTGGATGCTCGAGCGGATGGTCGACCTGTTCCGCGCCGCGGTCGGAGGATCGTGACGGCATGGATGCCCTCTCGGTACTCGCCAATTCGATCGAAGCCTCCGGCGGCCCCGGCCTCATCGTTGCGGCCGGCCTGCTTGCCCGGGTGGTGGTGGGCATTGAAGTCGCCGCCCACGGCCTCCTGCCGACGGTGGAGTTCAAGGCGCGTCTCGCCCTCGGCCTTCTCGTGGCGCTGGCCGCCCTGCCGGCCGCCTTCATTGCCTCTCCGCTGGCAACAGCCGAACTGACGCTCTCCACGGCGATCGCAACGATCGCGGGGGAAGCCAGCGTCGGCCTCTGTCTGGGATTGACGGTGGCGGCGGCCGTCAGCGCGGTGGCCTGGGCCGGCGAAATCCTCGGGAGTGTCGCCGGTCTGGCGTGGGAGGACGGCGAAGAGGATGAGGCGGCCGGATCGTCCGCGGGGGT
>CAJAYZ010000560.1 GCA_903949225.1 uncultured Planctomycetaceae bacterium | reverse complement strand
GGGCCAACCAGGGCTACTACCTCACGTACTACGCCACGTCGGGGTTCTTCCTCGGCATCGTGGGGGCGCTGGCGAGCCTGATGTTCAACATCATCGGCGCGACGCTCGCCGGCAAGGATCCCCTCCAGCTGATCCGCGTCTATTTGACGTTCGGTCTCGGCGGAAAGGCGCTCGACCCGGCCTTCAACGACTCGCTGGCGCTGGCAATGGGGTGCGTACTGTACATCGCCACCGGGATGCTCCTGGGGATCATCTTCCAGGTGGTGCTCGGGAAGTATGCCGCCAAGTCGGGACTCCCGGGGCGGCTCGCCTGCGCCAGTGCGATCGCGGTCGTCGTCTGGCTCGTCAATTTCTACGGCCTTATTTCCTGGCTCCAGCCGCTCCTCTTCGATGGCAACTGGATCGTCGACAATGCCCAGCTCCCCTGGTGGGTGGCATTGGCGACGCATCTCGTGTTTGGCTGGACGATGGCGTTGATCTTCCCCTGGGGTGAGTTCCACCCCTACCGGCTTCAGACGGAGGAGTCATGACCAGCGGCCCGTCCGCCCATCATCGGTCCGACGGTTTCCAGGCGGGGGACGCCGGGGCGCCTGCGCACGACGACCTCGTCGATGAGAAGATCATCGTCTGCTACTACGTGGCGGCGCTGACGTTCCTCACGATCTCGATGCTCGCCGGGCTCCTCGTGGCGCTCCAGTTGGTCCACTGGAATCCCTTCCGGGGGACGGAGCTTTTGTCGCCGGGGCGGTGGCGGATGATCCACACCAACGCGATCGCCTACGGATTTCTCGCCAATGCCTTCCTCGGCACGCTCCACTGGGCCGTGCCCCGTCTGACGTTCCACAAGGTGCTGAGCACACGGCTGTCGTGGTTTATCTTCGGGGTCTGGCAGGTGATCGTGCTGTCGACCGCTGTGGGGATCGTCCTCGGGCCGACGTTCCAGGATCAGCCCTGGATCCTGGCGCTGGCGAAGAAGTGGCACCTCCCGATGAATCTCGGCGCCCAGGGGCTGGAGTGGGGGGAGACGCCGTTCTGGATCGATCCGTTGGCGCTGGTGGGGCTGGCGCTGGTGGCGGTGAACTTCATGGTGCCGATCGGGAAGAGCAAGGGCCCGATGTACGTGTCGCTCTGGTATTTCATGGCGGCGTTCGTTTGGACGTTCCTCACCTACGCGATGGGGAATCTCCTCCCGGAGTACGCCGTCGCCGGCACGAGCGCCGGGGCCATCGGCGGCCTGTTCATCCACGACCTCGTCGGCCTGTTCGTTACGCCTCTGGGCTGGGGGCTGATGTACTACTTCGTGCCGATCATGCTCAAGAAGCCGATCTGGAGCCACGGCCTGTCGCTCGTCGGCTTCTGGGGGCTGGCGTTCTTCTACCCCCTCCAGGGCATCCACCACTTCCTCTACACGCCAATCCCGATGTTCCTTCAGTACGGCGCGGTGATCTCCACGATCGCCGTGGAGCTCGTCGTAGCGACGGTGGTGATCAACTTCTTCGGCACGCTCGTCGGCCGCGGCAAGGAGTTTTTCGAAAACCTCCCGATCCGCTACTTCTACACCGGCATGGTCTTCTACTTCATCACCTGCTTCCAGTGCGCCCTCCAGGTGACGCTCACGTTCCAGAAGCTGATCCACTTCACCGACTGGGTGGTGGGGCACGCGCATCTGGTGATGTTCGGCGTCTTCAGCCTGTGGCTGTTCGGAATCATGACGTATCTCTTCCCCCGGCTCCTCGGCCGGCCGTGGTGGAGCCGGAGCCTGTGTGAATACCACTACTGGCTCTCGGCCGGCGGCCTGTTCGTGATGTTCCTCGATCTCACTCTGGCGGGGATCTTCCAGGGCTATTACTGGTCGTCGCTGCAGCCGTGGGACGCCTCGACCAACGGCTCCCAGCCGTTCTGGATCACGCGTGTGTTCGCGGGGCTGGCGATGTTTGCCGGTCTGCTCTGCTTCCTGGTCAACCTTTGGATGACGGCCCGAGGGGCGGAGGCGACCGACCCGCTCCCCGCCCGCGCCGCTGGCACCCCCGCTGCCTGATCCCGTTCCCACCCGTTCGTTGCCCCCGGATTCGATGAAGACCCTTGGAGTGACCGCATGTTCGAGAGCAAGTCGGGCATTTTCTTCATCGCTGGGATCGGTTTCTTCCTGCTCGCGTTCCTCGGCAACGGCGTGGTGCCGATGATCATGTACAAGGACCGCCACGAGCAGACGGCCGAGGAGGTGGTCAACAAGCGCGTCATGGCCCAGTTCCGCGACCTCGCCCAGCGGTATCCGGAATCGTTTCAAAACGCCTTCGGCGAGCCGACGGAAGAGGCCTGCGCGGAAGCGCTGCGGCTCGGCCGCCAGCTCTATGTCGGCGAGGGGTGCTGGCACTGCCACAGCCAGTTCGTCCGCCCGGTGTCGAACGAATCGCGCCGCTTCGGCCCGGTGTCGAAGTCGGAGGAATACGACAACGAGCTCCAGCGGCCGGTGCTCTTCGGCACGCGCCGTGTCGGGCCCGATCTGAGCCGCGAGGGGGGGCGGCGCGGGAATGACTGGCACGCCGTCCATTTCCACAAGCCGCAGGTCGTCTCCACCGATTCGCCGATGCCCGAATATCCGTGGTTCTTCGACGGATCGCCCGACAAGCCCAACCGGCGTGGGATCGCGGTCATGACCTACATCCAGTGGCTCGGGTCGTGGCTCGAGGAGTATCCCTATTACGAGGAACTCGCGGAGGTGAAAGGTGAGCAGTGAATCCAAGGTAGCGGCCGAGGCCCCATCGGACCGGCCTGCCGTCGAAGTCTCCCTCCCCGGCATGAGCCGTCGGCAGGCTTGGGTGACCGCGGCGATGGCGGTGCTGATCCTCATCCCCAGCATGTACGGCTTCATGGGGAAGTTCGTCGAGTTCGTCCACATCTACCGGGGCACCCGCGGTGGGGAGTTCGCCGTCGCTCCGATCCTCAACTATCTCCTCGCCAGTGCCGGCTTCTTCTGCATGCTCCTGTGGGCTGCGTGGAACGGAATGTTCCGCGATATCGAGAAGCCGAAGGTCGATTTCCTCGACAACGAAGCCCGCCTCGACGGCGGCCGCGTTCACGCCCTCTTCCCCCATCGCTGAGCTCAACTGAGGATTCCAAGGCATGCCTGAGACGCGTCCCGGTGCCCCCGAGGCGGAGCACCGTTTCCACAACTACACCGGCAACGACATCCCCTGGTACGTGCGGGCGATCTGGATCGGTTTCTGGGTGTTCGCGATCACCTATACGATCCGCTACCTCCTGCCGGCGATGCAGGTGGAACTCATCCAGCGGCCCTGAGCCGCTCCGCCGGGGGGCGCCAGATGGCCGGAACCGTCGCGTGCGACTACTGCGGGCTACCCCTGGCCGGCCGGGCCGTGTCCCTGGAGCCGACCGGGGGCCTCGGGCCACCGCGCTTCTGCTGCCTCGGGTGCCGCTTCGCTGCCTCGATCACCGCTTCGAGCGGCGCCGATGGTGAGGCCCGCTGGATGATGACGAGGCTCGGCCTTGCCATCTTCTTCACGATGAACGTGATGGTCTTCACGATGCTCCTCTGGTCGCAGCAGGAGGGGGCCGCCGCCGATCCGTCGGCCGGCTCGCGCGTATTTTACGACCTCGCGCGGCATGCCTGCCTGCTGTTCACCGGGCCGGTGCTCCTGCTCCTCGGCGGGCCGCTCGTCGACGACACGCTCGCCGATCTCCGCCGCGGGCGCATCGGCTCGAGCCTCCTCCTCCTCGCCGGTGTGGCGGCCGCTTTCGGCCAATCGGCCTGGGCCACCTGGCAGGGAAGCGGCCATGTCTATTTCGAGGTCGCCTGCATGGTGCTCCTGGCCGTGACGCTCGGCCGGTGGCTCGAGGCCTCGGGGAAGCTCCGCACCACCTCCGCGCTCCGCGACCTGCAGAAGCTCCTCCCGGATCGGGTCCGCGTGGTGACCGCCGATGGCGAGGTGGAGGTGCCGCTTTTCGGGGTGCGGCCGGGGAGCAGGGTGCGTTTGCTCCCTGGCGAGCATGTTCCCACCGATGGGCGAATCGTGGCAGGCTGCGGGGCGATCGACGAGCGGACGGTGACCGGCGAGAGCGTGCCGGTCGTGAAGGGGCCGGGCGATTCCCTCCACAGCGGCACCCTCGATCTCGACGGTGAACTGATCGTCGAGGTGACGGCCGCCCCCGGCGCGGGCACCCTCGAGCGGCTCATCGAGGCGGTCACTGCGGCCGCGGCAGGGGGGAGCCGGCAGCAGCGGCTCGCCGAGCGGATCGCCGCCTGGTTTCTTCCGCTGGTGCTCGTGGTCGCCGTCGGGAGCTGTGCCGTTCACTGGTGGCGCGAGGGGATGGCGGCCGGGGTGCTGGCGGGGCTCGCGGTCGTCGTCGTGTCGTGCCCGTGCGCGCTCGGCCTGGCGACGCCGCTGGCGCTGTGGGCGGCGATCGGCAATGCCGCCCGGCGGCAGGTGCTCGTCCGCGATGGCGACGCCTTCGAACGGCTCGGCTCGGCGCGGGCCTGGTGCTTCGACAAGACCGGCACTGTCACGACCGGCTGCCGCCTCAGCGACGTTTTCCTCCTCCCCGCCGCGGCCGCCGCTGGCATCCGCGACGACGACGATCTCCTCGCCGTGGCCGGAGCGCTCGCGCGCGGTTCGACGCACGTCCACGCCCGAGCGCTCGTCGACGAGGCGGAGGCTCGCGGTCTGACGACGGCGGCGATGATCGAAGTGCGCACCGTGCCCGGAAGGGGGATCGAGGCGAGGCGCGCCGCCGATGGAGCGACGGTGCAACTTGGCAGCCTCCGCTGGATCGAGAGCCTTGGCGGGCAAGGGGAGATCGAACGAGCGCGGGCGTTCGCCGCTGACGAGCCCCAATCGGCCCTTGCGATCGATGGCCGGGTGATTGGATGCCTGTGGTTTGCCGAGACGCTCAGGCCGGAGGCGATCCCCACCGTGGCGGCGCTTCTCGCGCGGGGTGTGCGTCCGCTGATCCTCTCCGGCGACCGGCCGGAGAGGGTGGCGCGGATCGCCGACGAGATAGGAGTCGAGTGGGAGGCGCCCCTCCTCCCCGAAGGGAAGCTCGAACGCATCAAGGCCCTCACGGGAGAGGGGAGGGGCGTCGTCATGGTCGGCGACGGCATCAATGACGCGCCAAGCCTGGCCGCCGCCGACGCCGGCGTGGCCCTCGGCTGCGGGGCCGATGTCTCCCGGTGGTCGGCCGACATCTGCCTGCTGCGCGACGATCTCTCCGACCTCCCGTGGCTCGCCGATCTCGCCGCCCGCACCGGCCGGACGATCCGTTGGAATCTCCTCTGGGCCTTCGGCTACAACGCGGCGCTCGTTCCGCTGGCGGCTGCCGGATGGGTTCATCCGGCCCTGGCGGCGCTGGCGATGCTCGCCAGCAGCCTATTCATCGTCACGTCGTCGCTGCGATTGGCCGATGGCGGCGCCGAGCGGCCGGCCCCCTCCGCTGGCGCCGTTGATCATCTCCCTCGCCCCCCCGCGCCGCAGGCGCTCGAGACGGCCGAGGCCGCGGGAGCCCACCGATGATCGAGTGGCCGTTGCTCGTCGCCTCGGGGTTGCTCGGGTCGGCCCACTGCCTGGGGATGTGCGGGCCGTTCGCGCTTGCCATCGGCAGTGCGGCACCGGCATGGCGGGCCAATCTCGCCCGTCAGGCCGCCTGGTCGGCCGGACGACTGTTCACCTATGCCGTCCTTGGCGGCGCCGCCGGCTTCATCGGCCTGCGGGTGTCGCGGGCGCTCGTTGGCTGGACCAACGTGCCGGCGATCCTGGCGATCGCCGCCGGGTTGCTCCTCGTCGTCCAGGGGCTGCTCGCGGCCGGGGTGATCCGGCGACGCGGCGTCGCTGCCGGCGGGTGCCCCGGAGGCGGGGCGTTTCGGGCGCTCCTCACGGCGCGGGGAACGCTCGAGGTATTCCTCGCCGGGATGTTCACCGGCCTCCTCCCCTGCGGCCTCCTCTACGGCATGCTCGCGCTTGCCGCCGCCACGCACGATGTCCCCCGTGGCCTGCTGACGATGGTCGCTTTCGGCGCAGGGACCGTGCCCGCGCTCCTCGTCGCCGGGCTCGGTGGATCGATCCTCGGCCTCGCCGCCCGCCGCCATCTCCACGCGATCGCGGCCTGGTGTCTCGTCCTCACCGGCTGCGTGTCGATCGCCCGCGGCGCTGGCTTCGTCCACTTCGGCGACGCCACGCCGGCCGGTTGCCCGCTGTGCAGCCCGGAGGTCACGCCGGAGGCTTCACCGTGAGCACCGCCACGGCCACCGGAATCCCCACGCTGAGGAGCAGCACGATGAGGAGGATGACGCCGTAGATCGTCTGCATCCCCTCGTCGACGCGCCCCTTCGGCCGGCCCGACCAGCGACCGGCGACCATCGTGCAGACCCACGACCAGTGGAACATGACATGGAGGAGGATCCCCCCGGCGAGGGCCGCCAGAAGGCCGAACTGGATCCCGCCCCAAGCGTCGTAATCGAGGCCCCAGAGCTTCCATCCCGCGGCTCCGGGGCCGGGGGGGAAGACATGGCGGACGATCACGGCCGCGAAGCACTCCGCCGCGAATAGGAGCATGAGCACGACGTCGAGGACGAGGTTGATGTCGTTCCACGTCCAGGGGGTGCGGCCGCGCGGTTTGCCTTGGCGGGCGCCCTCGTCGTCGGCCATCGGCGTCGAGCGGCGGCTCGTGGTGCTGGGCATGGTGGCCGTGGGAACGGGATGGGCCGGGCGGGATGACGCGGTCGTGGATTCTCTGTCGCGCCGGTCGCGACCACAAGCGGGGAGCCGCGGGCCGGCCGGGGGGCAATCGGGTAGCATGCTGGCTGATTCGGTGCCTGCCGAGCCCCACGCTCGACCCCACTCTCGCCGTCGGAGCCTTTGAATGCTGTCCCTCCGGTCCTCCGCGCTCCTCGTGGCCATCATGGCCGCGGCCCTGCACTTGGTGTTCGCCGAGGTGGTCGCCGAAGCGGCCCCGACGCCGTCGCGCCGCGTCCTCGTCTGCGGGCCGCGGACGGCGATTGTCGAGATCTCCCCCGACCACCCCGAGGGGAAGGTCGAGTGGAGCCATCCGGGGAACACGCGCGAGGGCTGGGTTCTCCCCAATGGCAACGTTCTCCTCGCCCTCTCCCGCGGGGATGGTGGGCCCGGAGGGGCGGCTGTCGAGATCGAGCGTGGCCGGGATGGCGCGGCCGATCGGGTGGTGTGGCGCTACGATGGCACGCAGGAGGAGGTCAACAGCATCCAGAAGACCGCCGAGGGGACCTACGTCCTCACTGAGGCGGGGCCGAATCCGCGGCTCCTCGAGATCGCCGCCGACGGCACGGTGAAGGTCGAGTTCCCGCTTGCCTGCCAGAAGGCCAACGGTCACATGCAGACCCGGATGAGCCGCAAGCAGGCCGACGGCACCTACCTCTGCCCCCACCTCTTCGACTTCGCGATCATCCGCTACGACGCCACGGGAAAGGAACTGACGCGGATCGGCACGCGCGATCCGGCGGCCCCGGAGCTCAACACCTGGCCGTTCACGGCGATCACGCTCGCTGACGGCGGCATCCTCGCCGGCCTTACCAATGGCAATCGTGTCGTCGAGTTCGACAAGGAGGGAAAGATCCGCTGGCAGATTGACACCGGCGAAGTCGACGGCGCCATTGCCGACGCCTGCGGGATCCAGCGGCTCCCCAACGGCAACACGATGATCGCCAGCTACTACGTCGGCAAGCATGGCGAGCGCCTCGTCGAGGTGTCGCCGGAGCGGAAGGTCGTTTGGGCCTGGAAGGCCGACGTGCCGGCGGTGCACCACTTCCAGGTGCTCTCCATTGACGGCAAAGATCTCGCTGGCCCGCCGCTGCGCTGAAAAGCCGCGGAATTGGCCGCCGCTTTCGCGGTACCGATCGGGCTGCCGGGAGGTAAAATGGATTTCGGTCTGCTCGCCGTCGGCGTGGCGACCGACCGGGGGCGAGCGGGGCGTTGAGCCCCCGGCCCCTGTGGCCCACGGAGGACTTCGACATGGCGTGTTTCCTGGTCCGCGGTCGCCTAGGGGTCGCCGTGGCGATCCTGGTGGTGACCGCAGCGGTCGTTGCCACGGCGGGGGCCGCCGAGTTGCCCGGGGCACCGTCGGCCGAGGATGCCGAGTTTTTCGAATCGCGGGTCAGGCCGCTGCTCCTCGAGCATTGCTCGGCCTGTCATTCCCGTGCCGCCGGTGAGCCGGAGGGCGATCTCTCCTTCGACACCCGTGCTGAAACCCTCGGCCACGAGGGGCTGGCAACGCCTGGGAAGCCGGAGGTGAGTCTGCTTGTCGAGGTCGTTCGCTACGACGGCAAGCTCCAGATGCCACCGGATGGCCGGCTGCCGCCCGAGGCAATCGCCACGCTCGAGGAGTGGGTTCGCCGGGGGCTCCCGTGGCCCGTCGAAGGCGTGGTGACGGCGGGGCCGGGGGGCTTCGACATCGCCGCCCGCAAAGCCGATCACTGGTGCTGGCAGCCGCCGCAGCCTGTGCCGGCCCCGCCGGTCGAGGCCGTTGGCTGGTGCCGCAACGACATCGACCGCTTCGTGCTTGCGCGCTTGGAGGCTGCCGGCCTGACGC
Source organism: uncultured Planctomycetaceae bacterium (assembly GCA_903949225.1). GTDB lineage: Bacteria > Planctomycetota > Planctomycetia > Pirellulales > UBA1268 > QWOP01. The sequence goes on along the minus strand of CAJAYZ010000560.1, from coordinate 8,497 downwards.
CGGTGCCGGAGGCATCCCGGGGGCAGCTCGTCCGCCGGGCCGCCGAACTGCTCACTGGGCTTCCTGCCGATCCCGCCGAGGTCGATCGGGTCGTCGCCGATCCCGATCCGCTGGCGTATGAAAAGTATGTCGACCGGCTCCTCGCATCCCCCCACTTCGGCGAGCGGTTTGCCCGCCACTGGCTCGATGTCGTCCGCTATGGCGAGACGCGTGGCCACGAGTTCGACTTCCCCATTCCCAACGCCTGGCGCTACCGCGATTGGGTGATCGACAGCCTCAACGCCGATCTCCCCTACGACCAGTTCGTCCGCGAGCAGATCGCCGGCGACCTTCTCGACACTCCCCGGCTGAACGCGGTCGGCGCCGATCTGTCGGTGCTCGGCACGGGCTTTTGGTATCTCGGCGAGGAGATCCATTCGCCGGTCGACATCGCCCAGGATGCGGCCGACCGCACCGACAATCGGGTCGACACCTTCGGGAAGGCATTCCTCGGCATGGCTCTTGGGTGCGCCCGCTGCCACGACCACAAGTTCGACGCCATCTCCAAAGAGGACTACTACGCGATCTCCGGCATGCTCGCCTCGAGCAGCTACCGGCAGGTGCCCTTCGAATCCCTCCCCACCAATCGCGAAGTCGCCAGGCGCCTCGATGCCCACGACGCCGAGGTCCGTCGCCGCCTCGGCCACGCCGCAGCCGACACGCTCGCCGGGGGCGAAGGAGCGGCAGTTGATGCCCTCGCCCGTCTCGCCGCGCGCGTAACCGCGACGCTCCCTCCCCGTGACGCGCTCCTTGCAATCAAGAGCGAGGCAGTGAGCGCCGAAGGCGAGATCGTGATCGCCGACTACTCCCGCGCGCAAGGGGCCACGGCCCTGATCGGCGACGGCTTCGCTTGGGGCTTGCGTCCCCGGCCGGCCGGGGACGCCGTGATCGTGGCGGGGGCCGAGGGAACGCCCGCGCGACTCCGCATCGAGCCGACGACTTCCGCCCACTTCGACGGCCTGTGGGCCGGGCTGGCTTCCAGCGGCGAACGCGAGGCCGGAGCCCTCGGGGGCGCCGACCGGGCCGGGCGCGTTCTCCGGACGCCGAAGATGCGGATCGAAGGGGGAACGGTTTGGCACCGTGTCCGCGGCCATCTGCAGATCTTCACCTGCGTCGACAGCCACGTCCTCCTCGTCGGGCCGCTCTACGGCTCCACTCTCCAAACGGTCGACACGCAGGGGGAGTGGAAGTGGATCCGGCAGGATCTGGGGAGCGACTTGAACTGGCAGCGGGGGCATCTCATTCATGTCGAGTACGTCCCGGTCGCCGGGGCAGCCGACGTCGCCGAAGTCGTCGCCTCCCAGACCGAGCCGAAGCGAGCCGATCCGTTCCTTGCCGCCGTAGCTCGGCGACTTCCGGCGGAGGGGGCCGATGACGCTGCGATCGCCGCGGCTGTCCGCGAGATCGTCACCGAGGCGCTCGTGGCCGCACGGGAGGGAACGCTCTCGACCGGACCACGGGCGGCAGAGTTCGCAGGGGTTCTCGAACGCCTCCTGAGCGATCCGGCGATCGATTGGAACGGCGCGCGGGCGGCGGCGCTTGTTGCCCAGGCGCAGGAACTGGAAGCCGCCCGCGCCACGATCACGGCGGGGGCCAAGCTCGACTCGGCAGTCGCCCCGGCGATCCTCGATGGCAACGGCGTCGATCATCCGGTTCTCGTCAAGGGTTCGGCCGCCCGGCCCGCGTCGATGGTGCCACGACGATTCCTCGAGGCGGTCGACGGCGGCGGCCAGCCGGTCTGGCCCGCGGCGTCTTCGGGGCGCCGTGAACTAGCCGATCGAGTGCTCGACCCGGCAAATCCCCTCACGGCGCGCGTGGCGGTGAATCGATTCTGGCACCACCTCTTCGGCCGCGGCCTCATTCCCACCCCCGATAATTTCGGCAAGCTCGGTGAGCCGTTCGCCGATGCCGGCGCCGGCGCCCTCCTCGATGCGCTTGCCGGTCGCTTCCGTGAGGAAGGGTGGAGTATGAAGCGGCTTGTGCGGGAGATCGTCACCAGCAGCACCTGGCGGATGCAGTCGGTGGCCGATCCGCGAGCGGTGGAGCTTGATCCGAGGAATCTCCTCCTCCACCACTTCCCGCTCCGGCGGCTCGAAGGGGAGTCGGTCCGTGACAAGATCCTTGCCGTCTCGGGCCGGCTCGATCCGAAGGTCGGTGGCCCTCCGGTGGAGGTGGCGCTGTCGGACTTCCACGAAGGGCGGGGCAAGCCGGGGTCGGGGCCGCTCGACGGCGATGGCCGCCGCAGCATCTACACGAGGATCCGGCGCAACTTCCTTCCGGCGATCCCCCTGGCCTTCGACATGCCGGTGCCGTTTCAGGCGATGGGGCGCCGGAATGTCACGAACGTGCCGGCACAGGCACTCACACTGATGAACGATCCGTTCGTCGTCGAGCAGTCAGCCCGCTGGGCCGCACGGATCCTCGTCGATCCCGCCACATCGGTCGACGAGTCCATCGGGACGATGTACCGCGAGGCCTTCGCCCGCCCCCCGTCGCCCGACGAGCTGGCGGCGGCACGCGGATTTCTCTCGGCCCAGGCGGCGATCCACGGGGGTGACTTCGCGACCGATCCGCGGCAGCCTGCCGTCTGGGCCGATCTCGCCCATGCGCTCATCAACGCCAAGGAGTTCATTTTCGTCCCATGAGCGAAACCATGAGCCACAACTCCCGCCACATCCACCACTGTCGCCGGTATCGCCCCACGCCTATCTCCCGACGTGCCCTCCTCGCGCAGGCGTCGTGTGGATTCGGGGGGATGGCGGCAGCGGCGCTGCTCCACGCCGAAGCGGCCCGGGCCGATTCCGTCGCCCCGGTGAACCATCATCCCGCGAAGGCGAAGAACGTCATCTTTCTCTACATGGATGGTGGCGTGTCCCAGGTCGACAGCTTCGACCCGAAGCCGCGGCTCGAGCAGGATGCCGGCAAGAGCCCGCGCGACCTGTTCAAGGTCGATCAGACGCAGTTCAACAATGTCGGGACGATTCTTCCCAGCCCCTGGAAGTTCAAGCCGTACGGAGCGTGCGGCCTGCCGGTGAGCGATCTGTTTCCGCACATCGGCTCGGTTGCCGACGAGCTGGCGGTGATCCGCTCGATGACCAGCGAGTTCCCCGAACACACCAATGCCAACTATTTCCTCCACACCGGCAGCGGGCTCCAGGGGCGGCCGAGCATGGGGGCGTGGACGACGTACGGCCTGGGGAGTGAGAACGACGATCTCCCCGGCTACATCGTTGTCAACGGTGGCCTCATTCCGCCGGGCGGGCTCGACAACTTCACCAACGGCTTCCTCCCTGCCACGTTCCAGGGATCGGTGTTCAAGCCGACCGCCACGGGGCTAGCGAACGTCGGCCGCCGCGACGGATCGAGGGATGCCCAGATCGCCAAGCTCGATTTCGCCCGCGGGCTCGACCGCTCCTTCGCGGCCCGGCTCGCCGGTGACGGGATGGCGCCCGACGCCCTCGAAAGCGCGATCGTCAATCAGGAGTTGGCCTACCGCATGCAGACGTCCGTTCCCGATCTCCTCGATCTCTCAGGAGAGACCGAGGCGATCAAGCACGACTACGGCTGCGATTCCGAGAACGAGCCGACGCGGATCTTTGCCAACGAGTGTCTTCTCGCGCGGCGGATGGTGGAACGCGGCGTGAGGTTCGTGGAATTGACCTGCACGTCGGTCGGCACCGACCGCTGGGACCAGCATGGCAATCTCCGCGAGGGGCATGCCGCCAATGCCCGCGCGGTCGATCAGCCGATCGCAGCGCTGATCCGCGATCTCCGGCAGCGCGGGATGCTCGAATCAACGCTCGTCGTCTGGAGCGGAGAGTTCGGCCGCACGCCGTTTGCCCAGGGGGGCGATGGCCGCGACCACAATCCCCAGGCCTTCTCGATGTGGATGGCCGGTGGCGGCGTGAAGGGGGGCGTGACCGTCGGGGCAACCGACGACTACGGCTATCGGGTCGTGGAGAAGAAGTTCCAGATCCACGATCTCCATGCGACGATGCTCCATCTCATGGGCATCGATCACACGCGGCTCACCTACCGCTTCAGTGGCCGGGACATGCGTCTCACCGACGTCCACGGCCATGTGATCCGTGACGTTCTCACCTGATCGGGGCATCAGCCCTTCATCGACAGGCTCTTGAGGGTGATCACGGAGCCGACCGACATCAGCGCCAGGCCGAGCCAGGCCGGCGGCTGGATCGTCCGCGGCCCCGCGGGGGTGGCGCCGCCGAAGAGCGACTGTTGTTGGGCGGTGCCTTTGCTGCCGAGTTGTGCGACCAGGAGCCGGCTCGACTTCTCGCTGAGGGTGAACGACTCCACCATCCGGAACTGCACCCCGACGAGGAACAGCAGCAGCCCGGCGAGCAGAAGATGGGATCGTTTGGGAACCATGGCAAGCCTCCGAGACGGGGGCTGTGCACTCCGTCCGTTCCTGGAGAATCGAACCTCCGGCGGCTCGGCCTCCAGCCCAGCCGGGGGAAGTGTGGTTGGAACGACTGTCGCGGTCGCGCCACCCGTTCTGCGGATCTTCCCCGGGACTCCCAATCCCCCACGCTCCCCGCCCGTCATTCCCCATGATCACCCCATGATCCCCCCATGATCCCCGGCAAAAGCCAGTGCGATCGGAGCGGACCGATGAGAGAAAGCAGGGGGGATGGGGTGTTCGTGCCAGTTCTGCGGGTTTTTCCTGTGGAGCGGAGTCTTCCACGGACGATCAAAGACTCCGATAAGGTCGATTGTCCGGTCCATCACCCTCGGTCAAGGGGTCAGTGGTGATCAACTTGCGTCCTCCTTCTCTCCATCGCTTCCTCGGGCTCGCCGCCCTGGTGACGTCGATGTTGGTCGCCAGCCTTGGAGCGGCCGCGCCCCCCTCCCAACCGTCGATCGCTCCAACGGACGAAGGTGGGCTACTGCTCGGAGGCGAGGGGCTCTTCACTCCGGAGCCCGATGCGGCGATCGGCTTGGTAGACGAAGCCCCGGCCTCCGATCCGCTCGACGGAGTCCTCGGCAGCGTCGTCGGCGAGCCGCTCCCGGGGGGCTTCTCCGAATCGATCGTGAACCCCGAGCCGTCACCGATGGACGGCCTCCTCGTCGACGAGATGCCGGAGGAGGTGAGCTCCGGGGGTTGGTTCGGCACCGGGCAGTATTACGGCTCCGCGGAGCTCGTGTTCCTCAACCGCGGCCGCAACTACCGCAAGGTGATCGGCTACGACTCCGAGCTCCTCACCCTGAAGCCGATCGACAGATACTTGATCCTCAAGTCGAAGCAGGGAACCTTCACGACCGACTCGCTCCCCTACAACGTCTCCCCCGGGGCGCGGATCACCGTCGGCGAATTCCTCGGCCGCGACTACCTCGACCGCGACCGGTCGGTGGAGGTCACGTATTACGGCGGCTTCTCCTTCTATCAGAACGATGGCTGGAATGCCGTCATGTCCCCGCAGTCGCAAAGCTACCTCGTCACGCCGCTCTCCGACGCGACGCCGGGCTTTACCGGTGCCCAGCAGTATCTGTCGACGAGCTCCTCGAACTTCAACAGCATCGAGGCCAACTTCAAGCTTCACCGGCGCCTCGGGCGCGACAAGATGATGATGGTGCCCAACGGCGAATGGTCGCGGCACGCCGAGCGCGGCTGGCTGCCGGCGATCCTCGTCGGTGCCAGGCTTGCCAATTACAACGAGACCTTCTCTTTCAGCAGCCGGGCCTACTCGACGCCGATCGAAAAGTTCAGCGGCGACTACCTCATCCAGACTCAGAATTGGCTGTTGGGCCTCAACCTCGGCGGTGAGCTGATCAGCCGGAACGAGTTCTTCTACTGGGGGCTCCGTGGCCGCGCCGCTCCGGCGATCTCCTTCGCCGGCACCCAGCAGCAGATGAATGCCCGCAACAACGGCTATCAGCAGCCCACGGCGGTGCCCGCGCAGGGCACTCCCACTCCGCCGCCCGACGGCGATCCACGCTTGCCGTTCCCCGAGGGCACCGAGATCTGGAAGATGGCCGGACAGCAGATCGGCCCCGGGTTCCTCGGCGACCTGACCTGCCTGACGGGCTGGAACATGACTCCCAATTCGTCGATCCAGGTCGGCTACGACATTCTCTGGGTGGCGGGCGTGGCCACCGCGACGCGGCAGTTCAGCGTCAACAAGACGCGCTACAACCAGATCGATCCGGGCGGCCAGTCGTTCATGATGGGTTTCTCGCTCGGCTACAACCAGACCTGGTGAGCCGCGGCGTCTGCCGTCATCACTCCGCGGCGACCACCACCGCTGCCGCCTGCCCGGTCGAGCAGAGGTTGACGGCGAGCACGGTGCCGGCACGACCGGCGAGCGGCTCGCGGTGGACGACGTTGACGGGGCAGTCGGGATCTGGCGAGTCGTAGTTGAGCGTGACCGGGATGATCCCCGCATCGAGCCCGAGGATGCTCGCGGCCAGTTCCACGGCGCCCCCGCCGGCGCCGAGGTGGCCGAAGGCGCTCTTCGGGGCGGTGACCGGAATGTCGCCGAGTTCAGCGACGATGGCGGTCGCCTCGACCCGGTCCATTTCCGTTGTCGAGGCTCCGTGGGCATTGACGTGCCCGAGAACTCCCGGCTCGATGCCGGCCTGGACGATCGCCGCTCGCATAGCCAGGCGCAGGGCCGAACCAGAGAGCCTAACTCCTCCCACCGCCGGCTCGCAGCGCGACGTCGCCGAGCGGAGGTGGCCGCGGATGCGGGCTCCGCGGCGAACGGCGTGATCGCGTGACTCGAGGACGAACATCCCGGCTCCCTCGCCGTTGACCAGGCCGTCACGATCGAGATCGAAGGGGCGGCTGGCCCGCGTGCAGTCGTCGCGGCGATGGGAGAGAAGGGCATCGCCTCGAGCCACCAGCGCCATCGGATGGAGACGGCATCCGCTCCCGCCGGCGAGCATCACGTCGGCCCAGCCACGGCGGATGACGCTCGCCGCCTCGCCGATCGCCAGCAATCCGGAGACATCGCCGAGGACGATGGTGTTGTTGGGGCCGCGGGCATCGTGGGCGATGGCGATGTGCGACGCGGTCATGTTGGGGAGATGCTTGAGGAGCCAGAGCGGATGGAGATCCTCATGGATCGCCTCTGACCAAACCGAGAAGTCGAATTCTCCCCCCGCGAGCGCCCGCCGGTAGGTCCGTTCCATCTCTTCGAGATCGGCGTAGATCATGTCGCCCCCGACGACGACGCCGAACCGCTCCGGCTCGAGCACCCCGGGCGCGAGCCCCGCGTCGGCCATCGCCAGATCGGCAGCGGCGAATCCGAACTGGATCTCGCGGCTCATCACCTTGAGGCTCTTCCGCGGCCTCACCCACAGCTTCGGGTCGAAGTCGGCGACCTCGCCGCCGAACGGGACGCTGAGGCTGCTGGCGTCGAATTGCTCGATCGGCCGGATCCCCGACCGGCCGGCGAGCAGGGAGGCCCAGAAGGCATCACCGCCGATCCCGATCGGACTGACCACGCCCAACCCGGTGAAGACGACCTCGCGACGACTGCTCATGATCGAAACCTAAACCAATCGAGCGTGGCGCGGAAGTGGAATCGAATCACCACTGCCTTCCCGGAGGATGACGAGACGCATTTTCGACCGGCCAACGACGCGATCAAGGCTGCCGCGGGTGGTCCGCCCGCCATTGGGAAGGCTCTTCGGCATGGCTGTCGGCCCACAGCCCGCGCCGCTCGCGGCGGGCAGCCGACTCGGCCTCGACGAGGTCGGGATCCGGGGCGATCCGACCGAACACCCAGGCATGCCCCTCCGCCACCATCTCGCGATTGATGTCGCGATCGTCGATCCAGAGCGTGCCGAGGAGGCGGCCGTGCTGGTCGTACCCGCGCGAGACGACGGCGACGCGGCGGCCGGCCACCTTGCGCGACAGCGCCGCGGACGACTCCCGTCCCCACGCCTGGGCCGACTCCGGCGCATCGATGCCGAGGAGACGGATCTTGTGCGTCCCCCCCTCGGTGTCGTGGCAGGTGACCGTGTCGCCGTCGTGCACCGTGCGGACCGTCCAGGTGGGGCGGCCGACGGCGTCGGGGATCCGGCAGCGTTCCACGGCGGCCGTCCCGATCGCGGCGAGGGCCATGGCGGCAAACCACCATGGCCACCGCGACGGGAAGCCCCGGCGGCGATCGGGGCGCCGCATCGGCCGGGCTCCTGATCGGGGCGGGGGAGGAGGCCGGTTCACGCCAGCCAGTCCTCGATGACCCGGCCGTGGATGTCGGTGAGGCGGAAGTCGCGGCCGCTGTGGCGGAAGGTGAGCCGCGTGTGGTCGAGGCCGAGACAATGGAGGAGCGTGGCCTGGAGATCGTGGACATGGACCGGCTTGTCGACTGCCTTGAAGCCGAGTTCGTCGGTGGCGCCGTAGGCCATTCCCCCTTCACGCCACCGCCGGCCATCCATACCGAGAAACCATGATGGTTGTGATCGCGCCCCGAGATCTCCTTGATGTCGG
>CAJAYZ010000559.1 GCA_903949225.1 uncultured Planctomycetaceae bacterium | reverse complement strand
GAAGCGATGCGCCCCGACGTCTGGAAGCTCACGCATCCCGAGGCGGTACGGATCTACCGCCAGGATGAGCGGCGGCACCGCGCTGAGGTCAAGTCGGCGAAGCGGGCCAAGCGCCGCGGCAGCCGCCGGTAGGCCGCCCCTGGCGGCTCTTCTCGGGGGCCCTCTCCGGCCCGACGCCAGCCGCAAGGGAATGGCGGTGGTGGGCGCTCACCGCTCGGTGAGCGCGGCCAGATCGGCCTGGTTGATCGGGCGGGCGGGCAGGAACGCCGGTGAGGCGTCGCACCCTGCTCCGTCAGCAGCCGGCACGAAGACGCCTTCGGTTGCGCACACGTGCAGGTGCATGTGGTGGTTGAGCGCCGAGCCGAAGCGGTGCAGGAAGGAGACGGCGCCGAGCCGTGGGCGAGCGGCTGCGGGGGCGCTGGCGTCACTCGTCACGCCTGCGACAGCGCCCAGCAGCAGCTCGATCTCCTCAATGAAGATTCTTGTGAGAGCGGCGACGGCCGCAGGCCGATCGGCGAGAAAACCCCGTAATCTCTTCGGCACGGAGATCACCCACTGTCGCACGGGCACCGGTGGAATCACGTGATCGACAAGGTGCGCGGCGGTCTGCGCCATGTGCCTGCCATTACAGGACGGGCAAACCCCGCGCCCCTTGCACGAGAACGCGATGACAAACCCCTGGCCGCAGCCCGTGCAGAGGGCACGGCCGAACCCAAAGCAGAGGATGCCGCACTCGAGATACCCGCGGAGTTCCTCCTCGACGTAGCCCGGCACGGGACGCTCCGCCACGTCACGCCACTCGAGCCAGCTCGCGAGGTTCTCGGAGATGATCTTGTGGAGCGGAGTCTTCTCGGGGCGGGGACGCTCGTAGCGGCGGCGCGGTGCCGGGCCGGCATGCGGCCGGAGGCGGGGCCGCGCGGGAAATCCGCAGAGTGCAGCGACCATGGGCAGAGCGGCGAGTGGACGGGGGTAGTGACGGCACCTACTTCCCTCGCATCGTTCCCGGCTCGATCCGCCCCGGCAGCTCCCCGGCGGCGATGGCCGATGGCGTTGCCTGGTATCTGCGGTCGCCACCGAACCGCTGGGAGAGCGCCACGGCCGGCGCACCGGAGTCGCTCGTCCTCGACCTCGGCATCCCCCGCCGTGTCGACACGCTCGCGCTTTTCCTCCTCGACGACGAGCCCGGGATCCTCGCCGGCACCGCCGACGCCGTCGTGCCAGGCCGCGATGAGACTCCCTCCGACGTCCGGGCACCCAAGGCGATCTCCGTCGAGACGTGGACCGGTACCTCTTGGGAGCCGCTGCCGATCGTGGCGCGGCAACCGGAGCATCCAGAGGGGCACCTGGCAAACCATATCCGTTTCGCCCCGCGCGAGATCACGAAGCTCCGGATCACCCTCGAGCCCCGCCCTGGGATGCGCGTCGGGCTTTCGGAACTCGAACTGTGGGGTGAGGCGATCCTGCCGCTTGCGCCCGCGCCCCCACCGGCCGGCAACCTCGCCTTCAATCCCGGCGGCGAAGGCTCACCCGAATACCCCAAGGCAACCGCTTCGCACACCTCGCGGTATGACCGGGTCGAACGGGCCATCGACGGGATCGTCTCCTACCAAACCAACCCGAACAACCGCTGGACGGCCTACGAATCGCCACACGCGACGGACTGGCTGGAAGTCGATTTCGGCAAGCCGTGCACGTTCGCCCGTCTGGAATTGGCCCTCTTCGACGACCGCGGCGGCGTTCAGCCCCCCGAAGTGCTTCATGTCGAAGCCTTCCACGATAACGCGTGGAAAGCCGTCGACGGGGAGCGCCATGCCCCCGCACGGCCGCTCGGCAACGCCCTCAACGAGGTGACATTCACGCCGGTGACCGCGACGAAGCTGCGCGTCGTGTTCACCCACCGGGGAGCATCGCGAAGCGGCGTGTCGGAGATCTTCGTCTGGGAGGAGTGACCGAGGGCCAACGG
>CAJAYZ010000558.1 GCA_903949225.1 uncultured Planctomycetaceae bacterium | reverse complement strand
CAGACGTGTGCTCTTCCGATCTCGGGCCCCGGCCGTTTTCATCTCCTTCTCCCCTGCCACGGGAACCGATCCGTGCCGCTTGTCATCCTGCCGCGAGACGGCCTCCGTGGCACCGGTTCCATCGATCTCTCCGGCATCACACCCGACCGGCTGACAGGGCTCGGGATCCCAGCGATCGAGCGCATCGGTGTCGAAATCGATGGCCGCAGGCAACCGCTTGCCTCGGCGTTCGTCGTTTCGGGAGCCCTCGATGACGACAACAGCATCGAGTGCCGTGGTGAGTTCTCTCGCGTTCACGGCATCGGCGCGGGGATGCGTGCCGGAAGGATCGAGGTCATCGGCGCCGTCGGCCACCGGGCCGGTGCCCGGATGGCCGGGGGCGAATTGGTGATCGCCGGGAACGCGGGAAACTGGCTGGCCGCCGCGATGAGTGGCGGCGTGGTCCGGATCGCCGGGGATGCCGGCGACGACGCCGCAGCCGCGTTCCCTGGCGAAGCCAACGGTGTGACCGGGGGATTGATCGTGATTACCGGCTCGGCCGGTCGTCTCGCTGCGGCGCGAATGCGGCGGGGAATCGTGGCGATCGGGGGCGACTGCGGCCGCGGCGCCGGATTCGAACTGCGGGCCGGAACGGTGGTCGTGGCCGGCATGCTCGGCCGTCATGCCGGCCTGGGAATGCGCCGCGGGTCGATCATCGCGGCTGGCCCCTCCACCGCTCCCGGCCCGACGTTTCAGGCCGGAGCGACCTGGTCGCCCCCTTTTCTGACGCTCCTCGAACGCCGTTTGCTCGCCGCCGGCTTCAGCCCCGCCGCACACCGCCTCGCGTCGTCGCCCCTGCCCGCTCTGAATTGGTCGCGTGTCTCCTGGACACAGTGGCACGGCGAGACGGTTTCCGGCGGGCGGGGGGAGTTTTGGGTCCGCGGAGCCTGAGGTTTCCGCGACCGACAGCCCGCCAACGGCCTCCCGAGCCGGGGCTGCCGGCCAAAAAAAAGGGGTGAATCCTGGGGTGAAATCGGGCCGATCAACGGGAATTGCCGTTCCCGCTTCCGCCCGCAGGTGGTTTCGGCTACAGTTTGGGATTCCCGCCTCGGGGAAACCCGAAGGCGTTCACCAAGGCGATCCCAGCCCCCTCCGTAAGCGATCCGGTATGCCCACGATCAGCCAGCTTGTTCGCAGCCGCCGTCGGCCGAAGCGCAAGTTCTCCAAGTCTCCCGTGCTCGACCGCTGCCCGCAAAAGCGTGGCGTGTGTCTTCAGGTCCGCACGATGACCCCCAAGAAGCCCAACTCGGCGCTCCGGAAAATCGCCCGCGTGCGACTTTCCAACGCCAAGGAAGTCACGGTTTACATCCCGGGCGAAGGGCACAACCTCCAGGAGCACTCGATCGTGCTCGTCCGTGGTGGTCGTGTCCGCGATCTTCCCGGCGTTCGTTACCACATCGTCCGCGGTGCTCTCGACACGCTCGGCGTGCAGGGCCGCAAGCAGTCCCGCAGTCTCTATGGTGCCAAGAAGGGTTAAGCAGAAGCACGAGTCATGGGAAAGATCACCTCTAGCCGCGAACAACTCGGTCCCGACCCCCGCTATGGGTCGCTCCTCGTCAGCAAGTTCATCAATTGCTTGATGTACGACGGGAAGAAGAGCATCGCGCAAAACGTCTTTTACGACGCCATGGACATCGTGGCCAAGAAGGTCACCGACGTGGAGCCGATCGAGGTCTTCAATCGGGCCCTTGAGAACTGCAAGCCCTCCGTCGAGGTCCGCTCGAAGCGAGTCGGTGGTGCGGCGTACCAGGTGCCGATGCAGGTCAACCGCAATCGGCAGCAGTCGCTCGGCATCCGCTGGATGCTTCAGGCCGTCCGCGAGAAGAAGGGGCGTGCCACCCACGAGAAGCTGGCCGAGGAAATCCTTGCCGCCTACAAGCGCGAGGGTGCCGCGGTCACCAAGCGTGACAACGTCCACCGCATGGCCGACGCCAATAAGGCTTTTGCTCACTTTGCTTGGTGATCGCCGGTTCGCGATCAGGGGCTTGGTGATCGCCGGTTCGCGATCAGGGGCTTGGTGATCGCCGGTTCGCGATCAGGGGCTTG
>CAJAYZ010000557.1 GCA_903949225.1 uncultured Planctomycetaceae bacterium | reverse complement strand
GCCCTCCGGGCTGCGCTGACCGGCGAGGCCGGCTCTCGGGGCACGGGCGACCCCTCGCTGGCAGTGCGTTGTGGGGTGCTGGCTCTGTGGTGGCGTTGTGCTTTCCCCCTCGAATCCGTCTTGCGGCGTTGGCCTAAAAGCCCCTATCTTCCCGCCCCCTCCGCCCCGCCACCGGTGCGCCGGGCGGGGAAGACCGAGGGAGGCCTGCCGATGCCGATCACGCTCGACGAACTGGCCCGGACGTTGTCCGCCGCTACCGTTCACAAAGGTGCCTGTGTCGTTTCGGGGGCGGCCACGCTCGATGCCGCCGGGCCGGGTGATGTCACGCTTGTTGATTCAAGCGACAAGCTCCCGCTCCTCGCCAAGAGCCGGGCCGGCGCCGTGATCGTGCCGCAGGGAACCGGCCCGCTCGACAGGCCTTCGATCGAGGTGCGCGATGTCCATGCGGCATTTGCCGCCACGATCCTCCACTTCCGCCCCGCGCGGGTGGCCGCCCGCAGCGGCGTGAGCCCGCAAGCGGCCGTCGATCCAACGGCTCGGGTCGCCGCCGGGGCTGATGTGCACGCCTTCGCGACTGTGGGCCCCGATGCCGAGATCGCTGCCGGGTGCACGATCCACACTGGCGCCCGGATCGGTGCTGGCTGCCGAATCGGCGCCGGGAGTGAGATCTTCCCGAATGCTGTTCTCTACGACGGCACCCGCGTCGGCGAACGCTGCATCGTCCACGCCGGGGCCGTCCTCGGCGCCCACGGCTTCGGCTACAAGTCGGGGCCTGCCGGCCACGTCCTCTCCGCCCAGCTCGGCTGGGTGGAGCTGGGTGACGACGTCGAGATCGGCGCCAACACGACGATCGACCGGGGCACCTACGGCCCGACTTCAATAGCTTCGGGCACGAAGATCGACAACCTCGTCATGATCGCCCACAACTGCCGAATCGGCCGGCACGCGATGATCTGCTCGCAGGTCGGCGTGGCGGGGAGCACCACCACCGGCGACTTCGTCGTCATGGCGGGGCAGGTGGGGGTGCGCGATCATGTCCACATCGGCGACCGGGCGATCCTCGGCGCACGGTCAGGGGTCTCGAGCGACATCCCCCCAGGCGTCACCGTCCTCGGCGAGCCGGCGATCGAGCTGCGCGATCGCAAGCTGCAACTGGCGACGATCAGCAAGCTCCCCGAGATGCGCAAGACCCTCAAAGACCTCGCCGCGCGCGTCGCCACGCTCGAGGGGGGCCGTGACGCGGAGACGACGCGGGCCGCGTGACCGCACCTTCCTGCCTGCCGGGTCTTCTGTTCCGTCAAGCCAACCCTTCCCTGCCATGCATCACGCTCAGCCATCGCCAAGATCGTCCCCCGGTGAAGACGCGCTCGATCTCCGCGGGGAGACCGTCGGCATCATCGCCGGATGGGGCCGCTATCCGGTGATGGTGGCCGAGGCCGTCCGCCGTCATGGCGGCCGGACGGCGATCCTCGAGGTCCGCGGCCATGCCGATGCCGACCTCGAGTCACTCGCCGACATCCACGGCGCCGTCGGCCTTGCACAGCTCGGTGGGGCGATCGCATTCTTCAAGCGGTCTGGCGTGAAGCGCGTGGCGATGGCGGGAAAAGTCCACAAGGTGAAGCTCTTCGCCCGAGGGGCCTGGCGCCACCATCTCCCCGACTGGACGGCCCTGAAAGTCTTCTGGCCGCACTTCATCTCCCGGCGCCGCGACAACCGCGACGATTCGCTTCTCGGCCTGATCTCGGCGACGTTCGACGCTGCAGGCGTGCGGATCTGCCCCGCCACCGACTTCGCCCCCGAGCTCCTCGCCGTGCCGGGGACCCTCGCCGGGCGCTGCCTGTCGGAGGCGGAGAAGGCCGACGTGGCTTTCGGCTGGCGGCTCGCGAAGGAGCTCGGAGCCCACGACATCGGCCAGACGGTCGTGGTTCGCAATCGGGCGCCGATCGCCCTGGAGGCGATCGAGGGGACGGACGAATGCATCCGCCGCGCCGGCCGGCTCTGTCCCTCCGGTGGCCTCGTCGTGGTGAAGGTCGCCAAGCCCCAGCAGGATCTCCGGTTTGACATGCCGACGGTCGGCATCGGGACGCTCGAGTCCCTCGGGGCCGCCGGGGCCCGTGTCCTGGCGATCGAGGCGGAGAAGACGATCCTCGTCGATGCCCCCGCGTTGCTCGACTTCGCCGAGCGGCAGGGGATCACGATCGTCAGCTTCCCGGACGGGGCCTTCAGCGGCATCTCCGGAATGGCCCGGGCGGCCTGAGGGCCAGAGCCGCTTTTCCGCGCCGGGCCGTATACTGCCAGGCATGGCACGCCTGCTCTTCTTTCGTCGCGCTCTCTCCCCGTCAGCGCAGATCGGCTCCACTCAAATCGGCTGGGCCCAAATCGGCTGGGCGCTGATTGCCTTGCTCCTCGGAGCGGGGGCCCTGCCGCTGTCGGCCCACCAGGCGCCCGGGCAGGCGGTGGACGAGGCCCCGGCCGCCACCGATCCGATCGAGATCAAAGAGGATCAGGAGGATCCCTTCGACGCGGCCGATCCCGGGGAGCCGATGGTCGACGATGGGGATGCGGCCGGCGTCGACGAGCCGGCCGAGGGGGAGGATCAGCCGGAAGGGGCTGGGGCGAAGGGGCGCGTCAAGCCGCCGTTGTCACGCGTGCGCCCGCTGCCGATCGACATGAAGCTCAACCGCAACCTCCGCATTCCCCCCGCGCCCCCCTTCCACATGGGGCGCGAGATCGCCCAGACGATGCACTACACCGGCGCCCCGTGGCTGGTGCGGGAGAGCCGGCAGCGTGAGGAGGATTGTCGGATGATGCTTGATGCCCTCGGCGTCAGGCCCGGCGCAACCGTCTGCGACATGGGGGCCGGCAATGGCTTCTACACG